>NZ_JAUBQW010000244.1:0-3953 GCF_036701485.1 Microcoleus sp. Pol11C3
TTTTGAACCAACACTCAATGGAACTGCTGCTCGAGCGAACCCTTAATTAATTTACGAATGATTTGCGAGCGCTATATATAGCGTTTTATATATTTAAGTGCAGGTCTAAAAGTTGCTCTTGCTTCTCCATAAATCCACCAATTTTCACGAGAAGCCTTGCGTCTATTAACATCTCGCTCTGGCTTAACTCTTTCATAAATCCACTGATAAATAGTTGGATAGTATAGTTGCACATCTTCAATCGATAAACCAAAAAAGTCAACTGTATATAAGCCTCTAGATAAATCAGTCACATCTCGACCGTTCAAGTATCTTTTTATGACGACTGGTGTTCTTTGATCTTCATTATAGCCAAGGCTAAAAGCTTGTTCCTTTGTCAGAAGAAAGCCTGCGCCCCGCATTTCCATACCACGACAAGACAGTTGAGAGTTAGATGTTAGTTTTTGAGCATTGCCAATAGCTGCACCGGCAGTCAAGTTACTGAAAATAAATCCTACATTTTGCAGTTGTATTTTGATACTTTCTGCTAAATCTTCTGGTGTCTCTACTTCATCATCAGCTTCAGCAACAACAGTTCCTAAACAAGGAATTTTACCAGCTTTCCTGAGATCGTGGATCTCCACTACCGTCATTGCAATTCTGACTGCCGCACCCTCGTCAGTCCAGGGATGATCGGGAATAGCAAAAATCAAGGAAACATAATTTTTCTGATTCTGCTGAAAATCAATAACTTTTCGTTGTCGAACTTGGCGAATACTATTGGTGGTAATAAATCCAAAGCGTTTAATTTTGCTTGCTCTAGTTAGTTCTGCTGCCTTGTGCCACCAATACATGACAAAATCAACAGTATCCGGCACATCTTTATAAACTTTCCTCAACGTTTCTGCATATCCATCCCCCAACATCTCCCGCATCCTCGCATTGCCAATAAATGGCGGATTAGACACAATATAATCCGCCTCCGGCCACACGGCCGCCCTTGGATTCAAATACCGATAAATTGTTACTTGATCTGTCCGATCGGGAATATCCTCACCAGTCACCGGACTTTTGATCATCCGCCCGCCCCAGCGAGTCCGCACCTTCCCCGCCGCATCGACATCAGGTTCTACCCCGTCATAGGCCAACACCGCATCCCGACATTCAATATTTTTGTACTCCCGCAACACAGGTTCGATCGGCGGAATATCGCCAAACCGCCGAAAATGCCACTGCAAATAGCCAATCCAAATTACCAAATCTGCGATCGCCGCCGCCCTAGGATTGATCTCAATTCCCAAAAACTGACTCGGATTCACCTGATTGATATCCAACCGCAACTGTGCCGCGCCTGTGACATCCTCCAAGCGCCGCAACACCTCCGACTCCAACCCCTTCAACAAATCCAACGTCACATACAAAAAATTCCCAGATCCACACGCCGGATCGAGAATTTTCACCTGTTGTAACTCCGTCAAAAATGCCTCTAAAACTGCGATCGCCTTTTTCCTTTGATTTGCAGTCGGTTCCGATTCCCCCGCGTTGAGTAACTGTTTAACCTCCGCTTGTACCGCAATCCAGCGATCGCCCAAAGGCTCCATCACCACAGGCTTTACCAACCTTTCCACATACGATCGCGGCGTATAATGCGCCCCCAACTTACTTCTTTCCCGCGTATCCAGCGCCCTCTCCAACAACGTCCCAAAAATCGCCGGTTCCACATTACACCAATCGCGCTTCGCCGCCTGCAACAAAACCGCCAATTGCGCCTTTGTCAACGCAAACGCCCCAGAATCCGCAAACAATCCGCCATTAAACCGCAACAGTTTGCCATGAAAGCCAAAACTCGTCCCCTCATTCATCGCCTCCCACAGCGCCTCTACCTCCGGTTTAAAAGTCTTCGGGTTAAGAATCCATCGCGTTTCCAGCGCCTTCGTAAACAGATGTTCCTTCAGCAATCCCACATCCTCAGCAAACATAGTAAAAATACAGCGCATCAAAAACTGGGCGACTTGCTGCGGATCTACATTCGCCTCCATTCCCTTCGCCAACTCTGCCAAATCCGCCGCCACTTCCCGCGTCACCCGCGCCGCAATCTTCTCCGGGTTGCGCTGCTGCGGATTGCTGAAAATATCGACAAATAAATCGAAAACATCCGCTTTTCGGAGTTCCGCCAATCCAATGTCTCGCCGCGCCCCATAGCCGCCATAGTCGCCGCTAAAGCCCATCCACAATTCAAAATGGTCGCCAATATCGCAAGTTAATAAAAACGGCGGTTTGCTGCTGAGACTGCGCGTATAGGCAACTGCTTGCACAAAGGCTTTTTCCATCTCTCGCAAATAGGTATTCGTTCCCCGCTTTGCAGTTCCCTTTGTACTCGTTGTTCCGCCCTGTTTTGCCTCAATCAAAAAATGCTCTGCTTTGTGAAAATCGATAAACCCCGGAGTTATCTTGCCGCTGGGGTGAAAAATTTTAACATCTTTGTCAAAGCAGTAGGGATCGTTGGGAATTCTGCCTTTATCAAAAGGGCGATCGACTCCCAGCGCATCGGACATTTCGGCAAAAAATAGCTGGTAGTTTGCGCGTTCATTGCCGCTCGAACCTTCCCAGCGTGTGATGAATGTTTCGACTCTGGTGCGATCGGCTTCATTCATTTTTCAACCCTGCTGCTTGCTTTTTCCTTATTCTATATTTAGATTGGTTTGGATTGGCGATCGAACTCTCGATTTTGGTTGGAAACTCCTGGCACCGATTACTCAGTGGGCGGCAGTTAAGAGGTAAAATAATCCCCAACCTTCTATTTAGAAACACTTTGGCGAGATTTGAGTTCATAGTAGAGGGCCCACCAGTATCACAACAAGCTCGTAGGCGATCTCTTCTTAAAGCTTGGAAAGTGACGGTGAGGCAAGAGGCTGAAAAATACTGGTCTTCGCTGCAGAAAACAGCTACTGGCCTAGTTATGCTCCAGATAACTTATTTCTACGATTCTGTTAAAATCGATGTGGACAACATAGTAAAGCCAATTCAAGATGCAATTATCGGGCTAGCCTATGTCGATGACGATCAAGTAACTGATGTCCTAGCCCGCAAGAGGAATTTATCAGCTAACTTTAAAGTAGAAAATATGACCTCGACTCTAGCGGAAGGATTTGCCCGTGGCAATGAATTCTTGCACATTGTCGTAATTGATGCTCCTGACCAAGAGGTACTGACATGATGGCAACCCCAACTGCAAACACAGAAAGAGAGCGACTGCTGAAACTAGCAGAGGAGTATCGTGAGAAAGGTTATGAAATTTCATTTCATCCAAACTCTGAAGATTTACCGGACTTCCTTAAAAGCTATCGCCCGGATCTGATAGTGCGCCGAGGGGAAGAGTCCGTGGTTATTGCAGTCAAGTCACGTACTTCACTCAACTCACCCTCTACTACATATATACGTAATTTAGCCCAAGCAGTAGCAGAAAATCCCGGCTGGAGGTTTGAGTTAGTGATGACTAACTCGGAGGATGCAGTCGATATTTCCCAAGCTGAGGATTCTTTTCAAGAGCATGAAATAGAGTTGGGTTTGCAAGTCGCCAAGCAACTTGTAACACAACATCTAGAGTCAGCAATGCTATATTCTTGGTCTTTAGTTGAGGCAACTTTGAGGATTGTTGCCCATAAAGAAGAGCTAAGTTTGCAAAGATTAGAACCGCTGTATTTAGTGAAACAACTGACGGTTGAGGGCGTGATTTCTAAATCCGAATATCAGTTATTAATGAATGCGCTTTCTTTGCGGAACGCTATTGCTCATGGGTTTAAAACTACACAACTTACGCAAAATTCTGTGTGCGAACTGATTGAGGTAACAGAGAAAATATTGAAAGATAATACGGCGGTTGTCTAAAGCAAAAAGGGGCTCTTCAGAACTTGTGGTGATAAGTTTATCTAATCAAGTGCTAAAATGTTTAATGTTTTTGAGTGGTTAAATCT
>NZ_JAUBQW010000017.1:0-63993 GCF_036701485.1 Microcoleus sp. Pol11C3
CTGGCACATCTCTTGATGAAATTATTCGTGCTTATTGTGCATGAATAGTGTCTCATACTTATTTGAAATGACTATATATAATAATAAATTGTCTCTGAGTCGGGGCGGGTTGATATACATTTTTTCTAAATGTCCCTAAACCCGCCCCTGCGGTATTGGTGCTACAAATATCAACGATCGCCCAAAACAAATTGTTCGATCGCAGCCGCCACCCCATCTTCCTCCACATCCGGTGCCACCCAATCAGCAGCAGCCTTCACCCCATCAGGAGCATTGCCCATCGCCACGCCCACACCCGCGTAGGTAATCATTTCTAGATCGTTAAAATTGTCGCCGATCGCCATCACATTCGCCGCCTGCAAACCCAAAAGTTCCTCCGCTAAATACTGCACCGCATCTCCCTTATTCGCCAAAGGATGCGTAGCTTCAAAAAAAGTAGCAACGGATCGAGTCAAATAAAGCTCCGCAGGCGTGTAGCGCTGCCGCATACTGCTGAGCAAGCCGTCGAGTACCCCCGGATTCTTGCACAATGCCAAAACTTTCGTCGGTTCCCCCGGAATATCTCGCCGCAAATCTTTAATCACAATTGGTTCAATGCCCGATCGTTCGGCATAAATTCGGGTAGCTGCGGTAATTTCCGGCACGTAAAGTTGGTCGTCAATGTAGAAATGGATCGAAAGTAGCGATCGCAAATGCGGTTCTTCAAAATAATCTAACAGTTGCAGAGCAGTTTGTTTCGAAAGCGGCAAGTGCCGCAGCCGTTTTTGAGTAGCGTGATCTTGAATCCATGCGCCCTGGTAGCAAATCAGTGGCAATGTTGAGCCGATGTCGCGGTGAAAACGCAAAGCTGAGCGGTACATCCTGCCCGTAGCGACGGCCACTTTCACTCCCCGCGACTCGGCAGCCAAAATTGCCTGTTTGACTGGTTCTCGGATGGTATTTGACAAACCTGCGATCGTGCCGTCTATATCCACTACCAGCAATTGAATGTCTGCGGTGCCAAAAGCGCGATCGGTCGCATTAGCTGGATTTGAGGCAGTTATATTCTGCATGATTTTTTTAGATTTTAGCTGTTGATTTGCACGCACCCGTTTATTTTGGCACTGGCGGGATAGCAAAGTGCGACTTCTCATTTTTTGAAGACTAAAATATAGATAAGTAAATAAGCAACAAAAAAAGTATCTAGGAGGGCCCTTTAGGGAGGGATTTAGCTCAGCTATATAATAGTAGCCAGTTTACTGCCGTAAAAACCACACTCGCTCGCGATGTGTATTTCCACTTACTTACTTAATAATACTTGTGGCAAAAAAGAATGCAACTGTACGTCTGATCCAACACCTTATGTCATCAATCATTCCCAATCTAAGATTTAAAATTGTATAACCTGATCTTTTAAATTACACCCAAATATCATGCTTTCTATCCCTGGATACCGCATTGACGAAGAACTTTATACAAACCCTCACACAGTTATTTATCGAGGGATGCAGCTTGAGGAACAAAAACCCGTTATCCTCAAAACTCTCACGCCACCATACCCTACCCCAGCGCAAATATCCCAACTCCTGCACGAATCCGAAATTCTTAAAAATTTGAATTTTCCCGGAATAGTCAAGCTTTACAAAATTGAAAAATACAATCACTTTCCTGTTTTAGTTTTAGAAGATTTTGGTGGGATTTCCCTAAAAGACTTTCTCAGCAACAACCAGCTAGAGTTACAACAATTTCTACATATTGGCATCAAACTAGCAGAAACTATTGGGCAACTCCACGAACACCACATCATCCATAAGGATATTAAACCCAGCAATATTATTGTCAATATCGAGACAGGAGATGTCAAAATTGCTGATTTTGCGATCGCCTCCCTGCTACCGGGCGAAAACCCCGCCCCCAGCCATCCCCATTTACTCGAAGGCACTCTCGCCTATATGTCTCCTGAACAAACGGGACGCATGAATCGGGCGATCGACTACCGCACTGATTTTTATTCTTTAGGCGTCACCTTTTATGAAATGCTTTGTGGCGAATTGCCTTTTCAGGCGATCGATCTCATGGAATTAGTACACTGTCATATTGCCAAAACGCCAGTTTCTCCCTGTGAAAACAGAAAGCAAAAAGTAGAAAGCAGAAGCATCGAAGGCAGAATCAATCAAGTAGGAACCAAGGAGATTCCTCAAGTCGTTTCCGATATCGTCATAAAACTCTTAGCAAAAACAGCCGAAGACAGGTATCAAAGTGCTTTCGGACTTTTGTACGACTTGGAAAATTGTCTCGATCAACTGCAAACTACAGGCGAAATTTCCCACATAACCCTCGGCGAACAAGATCAGTCAAGTCACCTGCAAATTTCGCAAAAATTTTACGGGCGAGAAGCAGAAGTTAATATGCTTCTCACTATCTTCCAGCGGATGAAGCGAGGCAATACAGAAATCGTGCTGATTTCTGGTGGTGCAGGTGTGGGAAAATCCTCGTTAGTATATGAAGTTTACAAGCCGATTCGGCTGGAAAACGGGTATTTTATTGATAGCAAATTTGAGCAATTTAAGCGCGATATTCCCTACGCTTTTTTGCTCCAAGCTTTTCAAGATTTGTTGCGGCAAATTTTCACCGAAAATGCCGCAGATATCCATCTTTGGAAACAAAAAATTTTAAAAGCACTCGGCGGCAACTGCCAAGTCATTATTGAAGCTATTCCCGAAGTAGAACTGATTGTCGGGCCGCAGCCCCCCGTCCCAGATTTAGGAGCAAATGAATCTCATAATCGCTTTAATTTAGTATTTCAAAACTTCATTCGCGTCTTTGCTCAAAAAGAACACCCCCTAGTAATTTTCCTGGACGACTTGCAGTGGATCGATTCAGCATCTCTCAAGTTAATAGAACTGCTAGCAACGGACATGGGAACTCAATATTTATTAATAATTGGAGCTTATAGAGAACAGGAAGTAGATGCAAATCATCCTCTAATGCTGACCGCCGAAGCAATTAAAAAAGCAGGCGGGACTTTAAGGGCGATCGCCCTTTCGCCTTTAGATATAAGCAGCGTCAACCAATTCGTTGCCGATACTTTGAACTGTTCCCCCGAAAAATCCCTAAGTTTAGCAGAATTGCTTTGGCGAAAAACCGCTGGCAATCCATTATTTTTAACTCAATTGATAAAATTTATTTACTCAAAAACTTTGATTCAATTTAAACTTTCACCCTCCAATAATGTGATCGATCTAGCTGAAGCTAACCTGTCGGACTTAGCGCAACCAATCTCATATCCAATTGTGAAAAAATGCCATATCACAGGCGAGTGGCAGTGGGATATCCAACAAATACAAGAAATGGGAATAACTGACAATGTTGTAGAATTAATGATAGATAACATTCAGAAACTTTCAGAAAATACCCAGGAACTGCTTACATTAGCCGCTTGTATCGGGAACAAATTTGATTTAAAAACTCTCTCGACAATCGCCGAACAACCTCTGGCGTCCGCAGCAACAGACCTCGGCGAGGCACTTCAGTCCGGTCTGATTTTGCTCGTGAATAACCCCTACAAAATTCCGATCGCACTAGCAGCAAGCACAGAAGTAACAGACACAATATCTAGAGACTTTACCGATGAATTTTTCCTACCAGTGGCTGATGTTCCTAGCGGCAATTACAAATTTTTGCATGAGCGAGTGCAGCAAGCAGCTTATGCTTTAATATCCGATTGTCAAAAACAAGAAATTCATCTAAAAATTGGAAACTTTCTACTACAAAATGCACCGCCAGAGCAATTAGAAGAGCATATTTTTGATACCGTCAACCAACTAAACTCAGCCAAAGAAATCATCAGCAGCCAATTAGAACAATTTCAATTATGCCAATTAAATTTAATTGCAGGCCGCAAAGCAAAAGCAAGTGCAGCTTACGAACTTGCCCTGAAATATTTAACCGCAGGTATTGAACTGCTGCCCCCCGAAAGTTGGCAAACTGACTACGACTTGACTCTTGCACTCTACGAGTCAGCAGCAGAAGCTGCTTACCTCAATACCGACTTTGAGCAAATGGAAAAATGGGCGGAAATTGTCCTGCAACACGCAAAAAATGAACTAGACAAAATCAAAGTTTTTGAAATCAGAATCATAGCTTGTGCGATGCAAGCCAAACTTCAAGAATCGGTAAAAATTGGTCGCGAAGCACTAAAAATGTTAGGAATAAACTTTCCAGAATCACCGATTCCCCTCCACATTCAGCAAGCACTGGCTAAAACCGCAGCTTATTTAACCGAAAAGAAAATAGAAGATTTAATTAACTTGCCAATTATGACAAATCCGCATAAATTAGCAACTATGCGCGTGCTTTCCAGTATGTTTTCCGCTACATTTATAGTTGAACCTGTGCTGCTGCCACTAATTGTGTGCGAGCAAGTTAATTTATCTATTAATTACGGAAATTCTACTTTTTCTGCCTTCGGCTATGCTAATTACGGAGCAATTTTAAAAGGAATAGTTAGAGATATTGAATCTGGCGCTCGCTTTGGTCAATTAGCTTTAAATTTGAGCGATAGATTAAATGCGTTAGAATTCAAAAGCAAAACGCTTAATTTAGTAGCGTTCATTTTGATGAACGGCAAGCATCACGTTAAAGACTCTTTGCCGCTATTAGAGGAGGCTTATCAAAGCGCGCTAGAAAATGGGGATTTAGAATCTGTCGGATATTCAGCCGTAAATATTTGTCAGTCTTTGTATTTCATCGGTCAAGAATTGCCACAACTGGAACGGAGAATGGTAACTTACAACCATTTGCTGTTTCAACTCAAGCAAGAAACTGTATTGACTTGGAATCAAATATATCGGCACACTATTTTGCAATTGATGGGAAAACTGGAAAGTCCACACCTTGTGTTAGGTGAAGCATACAGCGAAGAAAAATTGTTGTCGCTGCTGTTGAAAGCTAACGATCGGGTGGGACTACAGCACTTTTATTTGCAAAAATTAATACTAGCGTATTTATTTGGAGATACGGCTGCCGCGCTAGAAAATGCGGCGCAAGCCGAAGTATATTTAGACGGAGTTGCAGGCTTTATTAATGTTTCTGAATACCAGTTTTACGATTCTCTAGCCCGCCTAGCAGCCTATCCATCTGCTACAAATGAGGAACAAGAAGAGCATATTTTTTACGCTGTCAGTAACCGGAAAAAACTGCAACAAAAAGCGCTTTCGGCTCCCATGAATATTCAGCACAAATGCGACTTACTTACGGCCGAAAAAGCGCGTGTTTTGGGCAATGTGGTGAGAGCAATGGAATATTACGATCGCGCAATTGAAGGAGCCGAAGAAAACGGATACATACAAGTACAAGCACTAGCAGCAGAATTGGCAGGAGCATTTTATCTATCCATAGGACGAGAAAAAAATTCTAAAACTTACTTGACAGAAGCGCGTTATTGCTATCAGCGCTGGGGAGCAACAGCCAAAGCAGCGCATTTAGAATCAAAATACTCGCATTTGCTAACTTCAAGCTCGATTTCAACTAATATTGAAACTCACAAATCTACCAGCAGCGCTTCCACTACGAACGACAGTGCAGGCGTGCTAGACTTGACCACAGCAGTTAAAGCATCGCAAACCTTAGCCGGCGAAATAGTTCTAGATAAACTGCTGGGAAAAATGATGAAAATTGTTATTGAAAATGCCGGGGCGCAAAGAGGCTTTTTAATACTAGAAAAAGCGGATCAATGGGTGATTGAAGCATCAGGATCTGTAGATGTCGATCGCGTTGCTGTCATGCAATCAATTCCGATAGATATTGTAGCCGACGATCAAGAAGTAACTTTGCTGGCCGTTGCAGTTGTGAATTACGTCGCCCGCACCCAGGAAAGTATAGTTTTAAACGATGCCAGCCGCGAAGGACAATTTACTCGCACACCCTATATAATGGCCGTTCAACCTAAATCAATTCTTTGCACTCCGTTAATTAATCAAGGCCAACTCACTGGCATTCTATATTTAGAAAACAACCTGACTACAGGCGCTTTTACACCAGACAGGTTAGAAATATTAAAACTGCTGTCTTCTCAAATTTCTATCTCCATCGAAAACGCCCAACTTTACGACAATTTGCACCAATTCAATCAGAATCTCGAAAATTTAGTACAGCAGCGTACCTCCGAGCTCTCCCAAACTTTAGAAGACTTAAAATCAGCTCAAAATAAACTGGTAGAATCGGAAAAAATGGCTGCCCTCGGCGGGTTGGTTGCAGGTGTTGCCCACGAAATCAATACTCCCATCGGCATCGGCATCACCGCCGCCTCCCTGCTTGCGGAAAAAGCCACAAAGTTTTTTGAGGTTTACAGTAAGGGCCAAATAAAACGTTCCGAGTTAGAAAAGTTTCTGGATACCGCCATGCAAAGCAGTAATATGATCTTATCTAACCTCACGCGGGCAGCCGACTTGATTCACAGTTTTAAAGAAGTAGCTGTGGATCAGTCGAGCGAGTTAAAACGCACGTTTAATGTTAAAAACTATCTAGAGGAAATTTTGACATCCTTAACAGCGAAACTAAAAAGAACTAAGCACAAAATAGAGATTAAGTGTGATGAAAATATTGTAGTGGACAGTTACCCCGGCGTAGTGTGTCAAATTGTGACAAATCTGGTGTTGAATTCCCTAATTCACGCCTACGATGGAGAGGACGAAGGAGTTCTGGCTTTTGATTTCAAACTAGAGGGCGATCGGCTAATATTTGAATATGCCGATAACGGCAAAGGAATTGACCCAGAAAATCTCAGTAAAATTTTTGAACCGTTTTTTACCACCAAAAGAGGTCAGGGAGGCACGGGATTGGGACTGCACATTATTTATAACCTTGTTACTCAAAAACTAAAAGGCACAATTAGCTGCACAAGTCAAGTAAATAAAGGCACAATATTTATGATTGAATTTCCCGCTAAAATGAGCAATTAGTTATTAGACCGCCAACATGGATATAAGTTTTATATAGGAGAACGATATATGTCAGAAGCTAGTAAAAACCTGTTGGCTGCAGGCGATGACGAATTAATCGCGGCGGGCCACGATGAATTAATATTTGCCGAGGAAGACGAGGCGGAACAAAAACCGCTAGAAGAAAGTTGGAAAATATTAATTGTAGATGATGAAATAGAAATTCATAACATTACTAAACTAGCGTTAAACGATTTTAAGTTTGAAGGTAAAACTATAACATTTATCAGCGCTTACTCAGGAAAAGAAGCTAAAGAAATAATCCAAAATAACTACGACATAGCATTAATTTTACTCGATGTAGTGATGGAAACAGAAGAAGCCGGCTTGGAAGTAGTTAAATACATCCGCGATATTTTAAATAATCAAATTGTGCGAATTATTTTACGCACTGGGCAGCCCGGACAAGTACCAGAAGATGTAGTAATTGTTAGCTACGATATCAATGATTATAAAACCAAAACCGAACTTACTAATAAAAAATTATTTACCACAGTAGTGACCGCACTGAGAGCATTTAGATCACTCAATCAAATCGAGTCCAGCAAAAGCGAACTCGAAAAAATAGCCGCCGCATCAGCCCGTTTTGTCCCCCGTGAATTTTTGAAATTTCTCAAAAGAGAAAGCATCGTTGATGCTAGACTAGGAGACTCTGTACAAGCAGAAATGACGATTATGTTTGCCGACATTCGCTCATTTACAAGTCTGTCAGAAAGTATGTCTCCCCGAGAAAACTTTGAATTTCTTAACTCTTACTTAAGCCGAGTTGGCCCAGTTATCCGTGAGTACAACGGTTTTATAGATAAATATATTGGTGACGGGATTATGGCTTTGTTTCCTAACAGGGCGGAAGATGCTGTGCAAGCAGCAATTGAGATGCAGCAGCAAGTGAAAATTTATAACAGACACAGGCAAAACAGTGGCTATCAACCTATTTCGATAGGGATTGGTTTGCATACGGGGACTTTAATGTTAGGTACAATTGGCGAAGCGGAACGAATGGAAAGTACGGTGATTTCTGATGCCGTTAATTTAGCTTCCCGCGTGGAAGGATTGACAAAGCTTTATGGAGTTGCTATTGTAGCTAGCGTCCAAACCCTTTGCCGGATAGACGATCCTCAACATTACAAGTGCCGGTTTCTCGATCGCGTTCAAGTCAAAGGAAAACAAACACCTGTTGCTGTATTTGAAATTTACGATGGCGACTCGCCGACAATGATCGAACTAAAAGCACAAACTCAAACTTATTTTGAACAGGGAATTTTTTTTCACTACCAGCAGCAATTCGCGCAAGCAAGGCAAATGTTTCTGCGCGTTTTGCAAATCAATAAGTATGATAAGGCAGCATCTTTTTATGCAGAACGCTGCGATATGTTGATGAAAAATGCAGTCATAATGACTCTGGAAGGAATAGAGATATAGGTAATGGGGAATTGGGAATGGGGAATTGGGAATTGGGAATTGGGAATGGGGAATGAGGAATTGGGAATTGGGCCGAAAAGAATTAGGAAATGGGCATCAGCTAAGATAGTGAACAGTGAACAGTGAACAGTGAACAGTGAACAGTGAACAAATAACTTAATTTATGCGCTTAAAATCCCTTGATGTTTTTCGCGGAATTGCGATCGCCTCGATGATTCTAGTCAACAACCCCGGTAGTTGGGAACAGGTGTATCCACCGCTAGACCACGCAGAATGGCACGGCTGCACCCCGACAGACTTAGTATTTCCGTTTTTCTTGTTCATCGTTGGCTGCGCGATGTCTTTCTCGCTGTCTAAATATATTCAAAATTATCCAAAAAACGGAATAGAAACCTCAAAAATTACACAAACAAAGGAAAAATCAGAAGCTGCTAAAAACCCTATTCCTTCTTCCTTCTTCCTTCTTCCTTCTTCAAATATTTACTGGCGAATTGCGCGCCGCGCCGCGATTCTATTTATATTAGGATTGCTGCTAAATACATCTTCGATCGCCCTTGACGTACTTCTCAACAGCGCCCCGGTGGAAAACTTCGGTAAAATCCGCATCATGGGAGTATTGCAGCGCATCGGCTTAGCTTATTTCATCAGTGCGATCGCCATTCTCAACCTTTCCCCCCGCAATCAAAAATTGCTTGCTGTTGCCCTACTTTTCGGCTATTGGGGCGCATTAACTCTATTTGCTGTAGGGGGGTACACTGCCGGCGAACTCACGCCAGAAGGAAATTTAGGAGGATATGTCGATCGGCTAATTCTCGGTAGCCAACACCTGTACAAAGGCGGCCCCTTCGACCCCGAAGGATTGTTGAGTACCTTACCCGCAGTTGTCACAGTCCTCACAGGCTACTTTACCGGAGAATGGCTGCGAGTACAGCCAATCAAAACCCGCACCAGTATCAACTTAGCAATCTGCGGCCTCAGTTGCGTGGTAATAGGCCACTTGTGGGGATTTTTATTTCCGATCAACAAACAACTTTGGACGAGTTCCTATGTAGTTTTTACTGCTGGTTTGGCGTTGCTATTACTAGCAGCTTGCTACGAAACAATTGAAGTGCGGGATTGGAAATGGGGGCGACCGTTTGAAATTATGGGATTGAATGCAATTTTCCTGTTTGTCGCTTCCGGTATAGTTGCCAGAATTCTTCTAAAAACCCATATCGGTACTGCTGAAAAGGCTCCAACAACTTACACTTGGATTTATGAAAACTGGTTTATGCCGTGGGCGGGGCCGCTGAATGGTTCCCTAGCATTTGCCGTGACTGCGGTATTATTTTGGTGGTTAATTTTGTATGGAATGTACCGCCGTGGTTGGCATATTAAAATTTGATTAGTCAGCAATAAGTAAGCCTGCATAAAAAAAACAGAATAACCAGATACCCCAGATATCGGACTTCTTGAAGAAGTCCGGTATCTAAGAGCTAGTCGGTCTTGACATCCACCGTCTTTAGCGGTTAACGTTTGAAAAAAGTGTTTCAATGTTGGAAGGGAGAGAGCAATGAACGACTTATTAGATAGCTTGATCAGTAGGCAGACATTTGATACACAAGCTCTGATGAATTCTCACCCACCCAAATTTTACCACCCTAATAAGAAGCTCGTTTATGACATTTCTTGTCCACCTGGATGCACTCATCGGGGTCAATTAGCTTTTTCCCGATGGTATGCAATGCCACTTCCAGAATATTTTTCTCCTCTCGAACATCAGACCGATCTTTCTGAGCGAAAGGGATATTTTGACTACGAGCCATCCCAAGATAGCACTCAGATGGAGTGGTATCTCAATTTCGCTCATCACGATCTTTTTTGTGCTTATGGTGGTTCGCTATTTGCCCAAGATGAAATGCAGGTCGCCGAACATCCATCACTCAGTTCACTGCGAGAAGCTTTACTAGATTATAACATTAAGCCATTGACAGTGGAGAGCGAACAACCTACACCGATTCTGATTCGTGGGGTGGAACGGAGGTGTGCAATTTCTACCGATCGCAATCCAGAACAAGGGCGACCTTTTGGTCTTTACGGCAACAACTTTGGACGAGCTACATCAGATGCGATCGGACAAGCTACAAAACCTCTAAACCCGCCTACAATCACAAACATCATTGCGATAGAAGCTCCTTGCTATGGCGAGGGTTCTTATAGCAGTGCAGAAATTGAATACATCCTGAAAACAGCCTTTACGGGATTTTCAGCAGCACGAATTGAGTCACATTTAGAGTTGTCTAAAGCACCCAGGTTGATTATTCATACAGGGTTTTGGGGATGCGGAGCTTATGGTGGTAATCGTGTCCTGATGGCTCTTTTGCAACTCCTGTCGGCTCGTCTTAGTCAAGTGAATTGTCTCGTCTTTCATACGAGTGATGATATAGGAAGTCAAAATCTTGCAACGGCTCAACAAATAGTCGAGCGGGATTTAGTACCTGATAATTCACCGATAAAAGTTTCAGCTTTGATAGAAAAGATTCATGCGATGGAATTCCAGTGGGGATTTAGCGATGGAAACTAACAGATCCTTCGAGCAAAGTGATACCTGGAGTGAAGAAGATTGTCTTGATGTCACAGCCTTTTCTTTGCAATACGCAGCTACTATATTTCATAGCGACCCCGACATTTTAGGGGAAACTCCTGTCTTTATTGGTACTCGCGTCCCGATCGAGACTCTACTTGATTATCTCGAAGCTGGTGATTGGCTAAATGAGTTTCTAGACCATTTTCCTAGTGTCACTCGCGATCGAGCGATTTGAGTTCTCGCAATGATACGATCGCCACATAACAACATTGATTGATATCCGCTTCCTCAACATTGATCGCCCTTGGATCGGAAATCCGATCGCACCCCCGCCACAACTTCCACAAATTACCACCCCAACCCCGCCCACCTCAAGGATTTTGCCGATTTCTTGATCGCGCGCCACCGATCGCTAACTATAACTGAGCCCTAATCGCTAAAATTAAAAAAAGATACGTAATAGGCAGGCCCTGTCAATGATCCCAACAGTTATAGAACAATCCGGTCGCGGCGAACGCGCCTTTGACATTTACTCGCGACTACTGCGCGATCGCATCGTCTTCTTGGGCCAACAGGTTGACTCTGACTTGGCTAACCTGATTGTTGCCCAATTGCTATTTTTAGACGCCGAAGACCCCGAGAAAGATATTTACCTCTATATCAACTCCCCAGGCGGTTCGGTAACAGCAGGGATGGGCATTTTTGACACCATGAACCACATCCGCCCCGACATTTGCACTATTTGTCTCGGTTTGGCAGCCAGCATGGGCGCTTTTCTGTTGAGTGCCGGCGCTAAAGGCAAGCGGATGAGTTTGCCTCACTCCCGGATTATGATCCACCAACCTCTCGGCGGAGCTCAAGGACAAGCAACCGATATTGAAATTCAGGCCAAAGAAATTTTGTACCACAAGCGCCGCCTGAACGAACATCTTGCCAACCATACCGGTCAGCCGCTTTCCCGCATTGAAGAAGATACCGAACGGGATTTCTTCATGTCCGCTGAAGAAGCCAAGGACTACGGATTAGTCGATCAAGTGATCGATCGCCGTCCTTCCGCCAGCCGCCCGATCGCCGCTCTCGTCTAAATGAAAAATTAAAAATCAAAAATGGGGAAATATTCTTCATTTTTGATTTTTAATTTTTAACAGTCATATAGCAGTTTTCAGAGTGAATTACAGATGCTGGGGCGCATGATACGGCGTCATATCTTACTGTATTTCATACAATTGAAAACTGCTATATGTAGCTTTTTCTAAAAAAACCTCACACCTAGAAACCTAGAGAATTACTAAGGCAAAGATTCGAGATATTGCAGGAAGTCAAGCAATTCTACTTGATTTAAGAAATGGCGCGCTTCTTTGCCATAACCTTGTTTGAGATAATCTTTTCCTTGGTTGGGAGTCCAGCCCAAGCGTTTGATTTCCTCAGTAGTTCTGCTGTAGATTTCCAGATATTCTAGGAAATCTACCAACTGTTCGGTAGAAAGCTCTCTCTGGGACGACTTGCCGTAATTTTGTTCGAGACAGTCGCTTTCCTGTTTTTTCTTCCATTGCAGGCGTTTGAGGATGGCGTCGATTTGGGCGATCGTATCAGAATTATCCTCGATCGCATCGCTCGGGATTCCCACCGCGATCGGTTGCAATTCCCTAATTTCGGCCGCACCCTGTAGCGGTTCACTTTGGCTAACAGTCGGCACCTCCAGTTCCGGAAGCGGTTCGCCGTAGCTAGAAGAAAGCCAAGCGTCCGAGTCTAACTGCTTCGGTACAAATCCACTAGCCTCGGCCCGATCGACCGTTGGCGGTAGCGGTTCCGGTACAGGTGCGATCGGCTCTTCAATTAATTTCTCTTCACTATTGACAAAATTGCTTTCATGTGGTATGGGCAATTTTTCAGCAACAGGCATTTCTAGAACAGGAAGAGGAGCAAGAGCAGGCGGAACAGGAACCGGAACAGCATCCGGAGGGGGAACGGGAACAGCAGCAACCGGAACAGCAGCAACCGGAGCAACCGGAACAACCGGAGCAACCGGAGCAACCGGAACAATCGGAGCAACTGGAACAACCGGAGCAACCGGAGCCGGAGCAACACTCGCGATCGCACTTGCGGGCGCAGCAAATCCAAGGACAGCGATTGCTCGCAACCGGGCGCGGTCTTCAGCATCCTCAACAGACTCAGCAGCCGACATAGCCGTAGCAAGAGTTTTGCCGTCAACCTGAACCAGACAGCGAACAACAAACTTACCGTGATGAACAGTCAGCAACTCACAGATTAACTGTCCAGCGGGATAAAGGGCGCGAAATTCAGCAAACATAATTTTTTGACCCCGAAACCAGAAGGGGCTTATGACTTAAGTGTAGTACAGCCTAAAGAAAACAATTTTCTGAAAGCACCTATTCAACATACAATAAATTAAAGGTGAGTCATCCGCGCAACCTTACACGCCACTAAACCCCATTCCACATTCAGCGGTTTAAGCTAACAAGCATCGGGCGTCATTTCTATATATAGAAGATGACACAGCAACTAAGCAAAAGTAGTAAAAGTCTCCGGTTTTGTGTACCTTGCACTTTCTACAGCACAGATTGCTCCCGACCCGCTCGTTGCACCTCTGTCCGCAAGGGCCGATCGCGTGCAAAAAAACAGGGGCATCGCAGCGGCGAGCTACTAGCAATTTTGCCTTGATCCGGTAAGTTCTTTGCTAAAGCAAGAGGCAAGAGGCACTTCAAAAGGAAGAAGGAACAAGGCAGAAGGAAACAAGGCAGAAGGCAGAAATGCAAATTTTCTCCCTCTCCATCCCTCCATCGGCTCATCCTCGACTCAACCCGTCGCTTTCAGTATCGAGCCATCTTTTAAGAACCGACAGGGGCTTTCTAATTCGCGAAGTGCTCGGCGCTGCTGACCTAAAAACAAAGAAACCAACGCTAAAAAATTGTATTGGGGAATAGCGTGCGGGACATTTGTCTGCACCGTCAGCAGTCCGTTCAAGACAGACAGCAGACAATTAGCACGAAGCCGGTGTCGGGAGAGAATCTCAAAAAAACCTCGCGATGAAACAAGGTGGCTGTGCTCGCGTCTCCACCTATCAACCGCGCATTTGTTGGGAAGCAGGCACTACGAGGGCCCGAGGGGGTGCGGCTGATTTCGCCAAAATTTAGACTAATTGCTGGAAACAAGAGGATTGATCGCTACATGGAATTTTCTATCGCTGCACTGCTGGCAAATTTTACAGAAGACAAATTAGTGGCCCCTAAAGCATTGGAGAAAAAACTCGATTGCAACGACGCCACCAGTCAACTCAAACTTCAAATCGCATTAGAAGCTCTAGAGAAAATTGGCATATTAGTCAAAGACAAAGGCCGCTATCGCCGAGTAGCTGAAGACGACGTAGTAGAAGCAAAACTGCGCTGTTCGAGCAAAGGATTTTGCTTTGCTATTCAAGACGCCGAAGGCTCAGAAGACGTTTATGTTCGGGAAAGTCACCTCTCGACAGCTTGGAATGGCGATCGAGTCTTAGTCAAAATCATCAAAGAAGGTAGCCGCCGCCGATCGCCCGAAGGCGAAGTCATGCTCATCCTCGAACGCGCCAACCCCTCGGTACTCGCGCGAGTCAAGCAAACCGCCACCCCCACCGGCCGCGTCAGCTACAGAGCCATCCCCCTGGACGATCGCCTATTGTTTGAACTAGACTTGCTCGCAAATGGCACAAATCTTCAAGAGGCGATCGACCACCTAGTACACGTCGAAGTCAAACGCTACCCCCTCGGCACCCACCGCCCAGTCGGCAAAGTAGTACAGGTACTCGGTTCCGACGCCGAAGCCGCTGACGACCTCGACATCGTATGCTGCAAACACGACTTGCCGCGATCGTTCCCCGCCGCCGTCATCAAAGCAGCGGAAAATTTGCCCAGCAAAGTCAAAAAAACCGACATCAAAAAACGGCTAGATTTGCGTAACATTCTGACTGTTAGCTTCAGCAAAAACGAACCGGGAACAACCAACAGCCAAAACGATGCTCCTCAAGTTGAAGAGGAAAATCTCTCCGAGGGAGGAGCAGAAAACGAGTTCGATCCGACATCGTTCCTCTCCGATCCGCCAGTGGAACGCGCTTTGTCGATCGAAACCCTGAAGCCCGGCCGCTGGCAAATAGGAATCCATATCAGCGACGCCGCCGAGTACGTGCAGCCAGAAACCCCGATCGACCGCGAAGCCCGCAAGCGAGGCACCGCCGCCCATCTGGGAGAAAAAATCATCGCCGTACTGCCAGAAACCCTCAACGAGCGCTGCTCCCTGCTGCCAGACAGCGAACGGCTGGCCTTCAGCATACTGCTCACCCTAGACGAATCAGGAGAACTCCTAGAATACGAAATTCAAGCCAGCGTCATTCAAATTGACTACCACCTCACCTACGAGCAAGCTCAAGCAATTCTCGAACCAGGCGATGCCGAAGAGCACCCTTTATCCTCCGCCCTCCGTCCTTTCCTCGATCAAATGGGGGCCGCCTCACAGGCAGCCAGACAGACAAGGCTCAAGCGGGGAGCTTTTGAACTAAATTTGCCCGATGCGAACTCTCACTTCGACGACGAAGGCGAATTAGGAGCTTTTGCAACAGCTCCCCCCACCCAGTCCGCTGTCTCCGAGTTAGTCGTACTCGCCAACCAAGCTGTCGCCACCCACCTGCAAGCCTTGGGAGTCCCAGCCATTTACCGCGTCCAGCCGATGCCAGACCCGGCAGACATTCAAGAGTTCATCAAACTCTCCAACAACCTCGGAGGCGAACTGTACCTCGAAACCGAGGAAGAAGTTTTGCCCTTGGACTTTCAGCGATTTACCCAGCAGTTTGCCGGCCTTAAGTCCGAAAGAGTTCTCACCTACCTGCTAGAAGACACCATGAAGCCCGCTGTTTACAGCACCACTCCCAAGCCGCACTTCGGTTTAGGGCTGTCAGAGGGTTACACGCGCTGCACTTCGCCGCTTTCCCGCTACGCCGATTTGCTGATACTGCGGGTGTTGCAAGCGGTGTTTGAGCAAGGCCGCAGCAGCCGCACAACACGGGCTAAGGAAAAAGTTGACTTGCACCATTCCTCCTGTCACGGTCAAATTACTTGGAATGTTCTCCCGCCAGATTTGCACCACGAATTTGAGACAGAGTTTGCATCGGCCGTGGTACACCTGACGGAACGCGAAAGGGTTGCTGAAGACGCTGAAAGCGATTTGCAGGGATTAAAGAAAACGGGATTGATGAAAGAGCGCACCGGTCAAACTTTCCAGGGTTTGATTACAGGTGTGCAGTCTTACGGTTTCTTTGTGGAAATTGAGGTGCGGCCACCGGAGAGCGACATCTTGCGTGTTGAGGGATTGGTGCACGTTTCTTCGCTAAAGGATGACTGGTACGAATATCGATCGCGCCAGCAAACTCTGGTGGGCCGGAAAAACCGCAATCAGTACCGTTTGGGCGATCGAGTGGAAGTTCAAGTCAAGAGTGTTGACTACTACCGCCAGCAAATTGATTTAGTTGCAGTTGGTGGCGGCAGTCAAGCT
Source organism: Microcoleus sp. Pol11C3 (assembly GCF_036701485.1). NCBI lineage: Bacteria > Bacillati > Cyanobacteriota > Cyanophyceae > Oscillatoriales > Microcoleaceae > Microcoleus > Microcoleus sp. Pol11C3. Next base: position 16,507 of record NZ_JAUBQW010000017.1, read on the forward strand.
TTTGATGATGATGAATAATCTGTTGACTGTTGACTGTTGACGGTTGACTGTTGACTGTTGACTGTTGGCTTTTCTCAATACTTAGTTGTCATTGTCTGGCAACTAAGTATTAAGAAGTGGGCGGGAAACTATACTCAGCAATCATCAATAAATAATTAAGGACTAATATCAAATCCGATAGCATCGTCGGGCGTCAAATCCAGTCAAAACTCAACAATCACGGACCGTGCAACCGGAATTTATATAACTCATCTGCGTTAATCTGTGTTAATCTGCCTGTATCGGCGGTGAAGAAAAGAGAATTTCTCTGACCGCAGAGGACAAGGGATTGACGCTGATTCACGCCGATGAATATCAGAGATATCTGAATAATTCCGATGCTAACAGATTTGATCTAACAACTAATTACTAACAACGGTCAACCGACAAATAACAAATAACTAATGACGAATAACTACCCCCTCATTGTAGGAGTGACCGGTGCATCGGGACTGATTTATGCGGTGCGAACATTGAAATATTTGTTGGAAGCCGATCAAGCTATTGAACTGGTAGCATCGAAATCTACCTACATGGTTTGGCAAAGCGAACAGAACACGCGAATGCCCGCAGAACCGACGCTTCAAGAGGAATTCTGGCGGGAACAAGCAGGAGTAGCCACAATGGGTAAACTTCGGTGCCATCCCTGGCAAGATGTCGGTGCTAATATTGCTAGTGGCTCCTTTCGTACCCAAGGGATGATCATTATTCCCTGTAGCATGAGTACGCTGGGCAAGTTGGCGGCTGGCTTGAGTTCGGATTTGCTCGAAAGAGCGGCGGACGTTCAGCTCAAGGAAGGGCGAAAATTGGTACTCGTGCCTCGCGAAACCCCTTTTAGCTTGATTCACCTGCGGAATTTGACTACCTTGGCGGAAGCTGGAGCTAGAATTGTACCAGCGATTCCTGCTTGGTATCACAATCCGCAAACTATTGAAGATTTGGTAGACTTTGTGGTGGCTCGCGCTTTAGACCAGTTGGGGATTGATTGCGTTCCTCTCAAACGCTGGAAGGAAGAAGAAGGGAGTTAGTTGACAGTTGACAATTTGTTATTTGTTATTGATGATTTGTTAGTTTAAATTACCAATTAGCAATTAGCAATTACCAATTACCAATATTTTTAATATGCGACCTGTATTTTTGCTAGTAATTGTGGTGGGGCTGACTATTTTTGCTTTGCAAAATGTGGAGCCGGCATTATCCCTGGTGTTTTTGGGAGTTCGATCGCCTGCTTTGCCCTTATCTATCTGGATTTTGCTGAGCATGGTGGTGGGAGCTCTCACATCTTTGTTGATTTCTGGTTTGCTCGCTTTTTCAAATTACCTATCCCAAACGGGAAACCGCACCGGCAGATCCAGTCGCAGCCGTCCCGATACTTTCCCCGAAGACGGGAGAACACCTTACACGCCACCTCCCCCTCCTAGAAAACAGGAAATTGACCCGTATCTCAATTCGGAAAATAGCCAAACTCAGGCTGCTGGTTCCTACCGAACTGAGTACGGTACGCCGGCGGGTTACAGTTCCCGGACTTTCCTGCAAGACACTCCGAACCCGGATGGGGCGAAGGATTACGCTCAACCGGGGACTTATGCAGCGACAGACGATGAGGATGATTGGGTGTCAGATGGCTCAAAATCCAGATCTCAAGGCGGTGAGGACGATTGGGGGGACGATCGCGATTTTCCCGATCAACCGCAGGTAAATGACGTTGCAGCGGCAAATCCGAGGGCTTACGAAGCTAAGCAGGAACCGAAAAGCAAGTCTTGGGCTGGCTCCGTATATTCTTACGGCTATCGAGATCCGAGCCAGTCTGGGGTGGGGCAAACTGAGGCTGTATACGATGCGGAGTATCGAGTGCTGGTTCCTCCGGGAGGGGAGATTCCTCAACCCGCTGATGAAGCACCAATAAATCCTCTTGCAGAAGCAGAGGATGATTGGGGATTGGATGAGGGTGATGAGTTTGAGGACGACGATCGCGCCAGTGGTGGATCGATTAACCTGAAAAAATAGAAAAATATCGGAGGATTGGGCAGTGGATGGGTTGAGGGGAGTAAATATCTATCTTGTCGGGATGATGGGTGCGGGAAAAACAACGGTGGGGCGGATTCTGGCAAGAAAATTAAAATACCGTTTTTTTGATACTGATGAGCTAATTGTTCGAGTTGCTAATCAGTCAATTGCTGAGATTTTCGATCGAGAAGGGGAAGAGGCATTTCGGGAACTAGAAACTAAAGTGCTCGGCGAATTGTCTGCTTATCAAAATTCGGTCGTGGCTACGGGGGGCGGCATTGTTGCCCGATCGATGAATTGGGGTTACTTGCACTACGGTGTAGTAGTTTGGCTGGATGTGCCTGTACATCAACTGTACGATCGACTTCGTTCGGACACTGCTAGACCCCTACTGCAGGAGGGCGAGATCAAATCTAAGCTGCAAAGCCTTTTGAAAGAGCGACAGCGTTTCTACTCTCAAGCAGATGTCCGAGTCTGTGCTGGTGTGGGCGAAAGGCCTGAAGCAGTGGCGACTAGGGCGATCGAGGAAATCCAAAAAGTTATCAAACCAGAAACCGCGCCTGATCTCAATTGATACATTCATAAACCGAGTTTGTGGGAAAATAACAGGTTTTTGAAGACTTTTGATATTAGTTCGCAAAAAGAATGCAACCCTACGCAACCTCGAAATCGCAAGCTTCATCCGTCATTCCCAAATCTAAAATCTAAAATGGTATGACTTCGGTAAAAATACTGGTTTTTGCCTGAGTGTCTCCGTTTAACCTTCCAATGTTTGGGAATCCACCGGGTTTGAGTGGAGGAGATGCGTAGGTTTTATAAGTATGAGGATGTGGCGCTGCGGAGATTTTATACAAGAACTAATGGCAGACTCGTCTGATGCGTTAAAGTCGGCTATTGAGTTCTCCCTAAAAATAAAAGGGCCCCACCGCTGAAGGGCTGTAGGGCGCAAGGACAGTTAAACGCTAACTTGATTGTCGGGAATTTTAGCATCAATGCTACTCTCCTATGTGACGATTTTACGATCGTCCATTCACTCATCAACTCTCCCGTATCAAAAAATGTAACCCAGCACCGATTGAATTCAACCTGTCCTATTCTAAAAACAATACCTCATGCATTCTGACGAGCAGCTCCCTAAAGCTGCTTTTTTATTGCGATCGAGTTTTTGGCTGCCCGAGTTGCGGGATCTTGGGAATAATATTTTGAGCAACAGATACATTAGACCCGGAAAAATCAGGCATAAGCCTGATTTTTTTGACGGTGACAAGCAGGTTGAAAGCAAAGCTGCATCTAGGTTGTGAGTTGAGTGACCAATCCAAAAGATACGCTTGCTGTGGTAGAGTCAATAAAAGAGAGTGGTGAGAGCCCTTGAATCAGGTTCAAGGCGATCTCTGACTATATTATAAGTCAATAAGCCTGTCAATAATGCACAATCTTTTTTGAGCTTCAGGGGCTTCAATGCTTTTACCATCAAGGTGTCAGAGGCGTTGTCACCCATCAAGGAATTAGGTTTATGGCAATTTTTTTACCTTGATTTTGGATTTATCTGTCAAAGTAATTATCTAATATTCCTCGTGAGGGCTGCAAGAAATTGCTTATTTGTTTAAAATTCCCTACCTAGTATAGTTAAGGCTAATTACGGTAAATATTAAAGGAAAAAATAGATTATGCGTTGGTCTTTTCAATATATCGGTTTGCTAATAACCACCTTGTTGTTATGCTTAACCGTTTCTGGAAACTCGGTAAGTTACCCTATTAATAATATTATATCCAGCCCACAAAAATTAGCACAAGCCGCAAATTCAACACGCGAACAAAAAATTATTGATGCTGTTTATCTTAATCAAGAAGGTTATGATCTTTATCAACGAGCTGAAGCCGAATCAGCCTTAGATAAATACAATCAAGCCCTAGTAATTTTTCGTCAAGTAGGGGCGCGGGGGGGTGAAGGAAATAGTCTGAATTATATAGGGCAAGTATATCTGAGTTTAGGGAAATATGATCGGGCTTTAGACTATTTTCAACAGGCTTTAGTTATTTTTAAAACACTAGGTAAATTACCTGATTTCGATCGCGCTAGTGAAGGATATACACTTCAATATCTTGGGGAAGTTTACGATCGCAAGCGCGACTATGAGGGAGCTTTAGCATCTTATCAACAAGCTTTAACTATTTTTCAGGAACTTATTAAAATAAAAAAAGGCGATCGTGATAGCTTTTTAAGCAGTGAAGAATATACGCTTAATCCAATGGGCGCAATTTATTTTAAATTAGGTAATTATAAGCAATCTCTTAACCTATATAAGCAACTGTCAGCAATTAATCAAGAACAAGATGATCATATTGGAGAAGTTCAAAATCTTAATAATTTAGGGGTAACTTATGCTAATCTTAGCGAATATGGTCAAGCATTGGCAGCTTATCAAGAGGCTTTAACGAAAATAAAGCTAATAAGTGATTGTGCTCATCAAAATCCTAATAACAGTTTATGTTATGGGGGAGAGGAAGCAGCAATTCGTAATAACTTAGCCGCTCTGTATTTTAGCCTTGGACAATATGAACAAGCCTTAGATTTTGCCCAACAAGCTTCAGTAATTTTTCAAAAAAATCTTGGTAGAGATTATCAAGGATTAAAACCTCAAGATTTTCAGTTACTACATGATATTTTAGGAAAATCTTCTTTAAGTCCTGCTTTTGTTCGTCAAAGTTTAGCGATTCGTGCTGGAGTTGGTAATGTTTTTAGTGCTGAATCAATGGTGCGTGAAGGTGAGGCGGTTAATCTGAATAACTTGGGACAAATTTATAGTAATCAAGGTAATGATAAGCAAGCATTAACTCTTTATCAGCAAGCTTTAAGTATTTATCAAGAGATTAATAATAGTTTGGGTGTTGCTATTACTCTTAATAATATTGCTCAAATTAATACTAACTTAGGTCAATACGATGTAGCCGTAAATTTTAATCAGCAAGCCTTAGCTATTTATCAAAAAGAGGAAGATAAAGCAGGAATAGGTGTTACTTTAACTAATATTGGGCAGATTTATCAAAAACAAGGTAAATTTACTCAATCTTTAGATTCCTTAAATCAAGCTTTAGTAATTCAAAAAACGATTGAAGATCGGGGTAGTATCGCAATTACCTTGCGAATTATTGGTTTAGATATGTTACAAACTAACAAAATTAATGAAGCAATTGTAAGTTTAACAGAATCTATTAAAGTAATTGAATCTTTGCACCCAGGTTTAAATGATGCTAATAAAATTTCACTGTTTGAATCCCATAATCTTAGCTATAAGTTATTACAAAAAGCTTTGATTACTCAAAAACAACCTAATCAAGCTTTAGAAGTATCAGAACGGGGAAGATCAAGGGCATTTGTGGAATTATTATCCCAACGTTTAGCTAATGAAGAAACACCCAATTCAAGTTCTCAGCAAGGAACAATTAAACCGCCTACGATTGCAGAAATTCAAAAAATAGCCTCAGTGGAACACGCTACTTTAGTTGAATATTCTTTGATTTCTGATCGAGAGCTTTATATTTGGGTAATCAAACCAACAGGAGAAATAACCTTACGCCAAGTCCAGCTCAATGCTTTTAAAAATATAGTAAATAAGGAAGAAATATCAGGTTTAGACATTAAAAAGTTAGTAATTGATGCCCGCAATAGTTTTTTTTCTCCGGGTACTTCTCAGACTAAGCCTCAATTACAGCAACTTCACCAAATTTTTATTCAACCCATTGCTGATTTATTACCAAACAATCCCCAAGATTTAGTAATTTTAATTCCCCAACACTCATTGTTTCTGTTGCCTTTTTATGCTTTAATTGATCCGGATGGTAAATATCTGATTGAAAAACATACTATCTTAACTGCACCTTCAATTCAGGTATTAGATCTAACCCATCAACAAAAACAAAAAAATCAGCGAATTAATCCGCAAAATACTTTAATTGTTGGTAATCCTATAATGCCAAGTCTACCGCCTAAATTGGGGGACTTGCCTGTACAACTTGACGCCCTTCCTGGTGCAGAATTAGAAGCTGAAGTAGTGGCACAAGTCCTTAAAACTCAAGCAATTATCGGAAGTCAAGCTACTAAACAAGCTATAGTACAGCAAATGTTAAATAGTAAGATTATTCATCTAGCAACTCATGGTTTATTAGATGATATTGGTAAAAAAGGACTCCCAGGTGCGATCGCACTTGCGCCTTTTAATAACGATGATGGCTTATTAACTGCTTATGAAATCTTGAATCTTAAATTTAACGCCGATTTAGTAGTTTTGAGTGCTTGTAATACTGGAAGGGGTAGAATTACAGGGGATGGAGTAGTAGGTTTATCCCGTTCTTTTATTAGCGCGGGAACATCTAGTATTATCGTATCTCTGTGGTCTATTCCAGACGATACGACTGCGGTTTTAATGCCAGAGTTTTATCGTCAACTACAGCAAAATTCTAATAAAGCTGAAGCTTTACGTCAAGCGATGTTGATCACCCTGAAAAAATATCCTAACCCTAAAGACTGGGCAGCTTTTACCTTAATTGGAGAAGCTCAATAAAGTGGAGTAAAATTATCAAAAGGAAGTGCAAGAATATAAAATAGGCGTTGCTGAGTTAGAGTATGAATAGGAGGGATAATTTATGCACTGCAAGCGAATGTAAATCAACCCATATCCGTAAAAACGGCAAGAAGAAAGGAAAACAAAATCACATTTGTGTCCAATGTGGTCGTCAATTCATTAATCAGTATGAACCCCATCGAGGTTATAGCGAGAGCATCAAACGTGATTGCCTAAAAATGTACGTCAATGGTATGGGTTTACGGGCGATAGAACGAGTTAAGGGAGTTCATCATACCACGGTAATCAATTGGGTAAAACAAGTTGGAAAACTGTTACCAGATGTTTATGACCCTGAAGTCATTCCAGAAGTTGGTTCCAGGCGATGAATTACAAACTTATGTAAAAAAAAACAGACAAAATCTGGTTGTGGACAGCGGTTGACCACTTTCAACCAGGAATTTTAGGATGGGTATTAGGAGATCATAGTTCCGAGACGTTTGAATCGTTGTGGAACAGGGTAAGCGCCTGGAAATGCTATTTTTATGTCACGGATGGATGGCCAGTTTATCCGATGTTTATTCCTGATGAAGATCACATCATCAGCAAGACTTATATGACACGAGTAGAAGGGGAAAATACGAGGTTGAGACATTATCTGGCAAGGCTACATCGCAAGACTCTTTGTTATTCTAAGTGCGCGGAAATGCTCAGGCACTCTATTAAATTATTAATACATTACCTAAAATTTCAGGATGTTCCAGTTCCGGCAGTATTCATACCTTGATTCAGCAACGCCTAAAATAAACCTTGCTTCCTGTCAACCGAAATTATTGACTAGGTGACAAGCAGGTTGAAAGCAAAGCTGCGTCAAGGTTTTGAGCTGAGTAACCAAGCGAAAAGATACGCTTGCTGTGCGAGAGTCAATAAAACAGAGTGGCGAGAGCTCTTGAATCAGCTTCAAGGCTACCTCGGACAATCTTATGAGTCAATAAGCCTCTCAATAATGCACGATCTTGTTTGAGATTCAGGGGCTTCACTGCTTTTACTATCAAGGTTTCAGAGGCGTTGTCAGCGTCAAATAAGTTTTTTGTGTATGGCACAATCTTCCATGAAATGAGAGCAGAAGAGTCGCATAGTTTTCGGCTAAATATCCGTTGCGAGTGGTAGAATTTGGTTGGGTGAATTTCCCATTTTTAATTAAGATAATACGAGCCTGCCTGTTTTTAACAAAAACTCGATCGCTCCGCCCAACCCCACACCTGCTAAAGAAATGGTGGTTAATACTACAAAAGCCCGCCAATTTTTCCCACCAGATATTTGAATATCGAGTCTTGCCAAAGCTGCGGCTGAAATTAAGAGTAAACAAGTAGCAAAAAGGTGCATCCAGGTAAAAACTACCACTGCCACCAAAGCTCCTACAATAATAGAAATAAAAGCACCCATATCACTCGAAAACCACCCCCGAATTAAGGCTTTTGTGTTTCTCATCGGGAACGACAAAACGATAGCCAACACAAAAATTGAACCTAGGGCTAAAAACCAAGTCTGGTGCGGGGGAACATCAAACTCAGATAATGTCCAGCCAAAGGTGAAATAAGTAACAAAAAGTAGAGTTAGGGAAACCCAAGAGTTTTTTTTCATCCGATGGCAAAATTAGGAGAACCAGGAAAAAAAGATGATGAGCCCGATGAGTTTGTACAGGACCTAGAGGTTAGTAGAAATAGCTTGCACGGGACAGGTAGGGATGCACTGCTCGCACACGATACACCGCGATCGAGCAAAACTTAGTTTAAAGCTTTCGGGGTCAAGGGTCAAGGCTTCTGTCGGGCAAACCCCCGTACACAAACCGCAGTTAACGCAGATATCTTCGTCTATGAGTATTTCCCGGCTGGCTAGGGAAACGCCGATGTTTTGCGATCGCATCCAGTCGATCGCCGCTTCTAGTTGGTCGATGTCCCCTGATAACTCTAGCACCAGTTTGCCCACTTGGTTCGGAGCCACCTGAGCGCGGATAATGTTGGCTGCAACATTAAAATCCTTTGCCAGTCGATAGGTGACAGGCATTTGGATCGATCGTTGGGGAAACGTCAGTGTTACCCGTTTTTTCACCCTGCAAGTCCTCGGTAATTTACAAACAATCTTTGTTATCTTATGTTTTAGCGCACTTGATCTAATTCTGGCCTCTTCAAAAATTTTTGTGAGATTGGTCTGATTATCTCAAAATGTGGTATAATCTTAATCTATTATTTAAAATAAAAACATAGAAATAAAACCGAAAGCTATTTTATGACCCAGAATTCGCCCAACTCAACAGTCGCCCCCGCAGCCAAAAATCCCGAAACAAAAGTCGCCACGCGCCTCAGAAACTTATTGATCGTGTTAGCAGCGATCGCCCTTTCAATATCCATATTCTTCGGAGTGCGAACTCAAACGCCGTCAAGTAGTCTCACCGAAATGGCAAAAGCTTCGACGCTATTAGAAACAGCTTTGGTAAACGGCAAACCCACACTCATGGAATTTTATGCTAATTGGTGCGGTAGCTGTCAAGCAATGGCTAAGGATCTGAGCGAAATCAAACAGAAATACGCCGAACCGCTGAATTTTGTGATGCTGAATGTAGACAATGACAAATGGCTCCCAGAAATCACCAAATATCGAGTAGACGGCATTCCGCACTTTGTCTATTTGAACGATAAAGGCAGCCCCGTTGCGGAAACTATGGGCGAAATGCCACGCAGTATTATGGAAGCTAACTTAGAAGCTTTAATTGCAGGAAAACCTCTCCCCCATGTCCAAGCTGGCGGTCAAGTTTCTAATTTTACTCCCCCCACGGGGCCTGTGAAAACAAGTAGCTCCGACCCTCGCGCCCACGGCAGTCAAGTACAGTAAAAGAAGGAAGAGAGAAGAAGGAAGAAGCAAGAGAGACAAGAGAACAAGACTTTACGAACAGGCAAGATGCCTGTTCCACAACAAATAAACTTTCTTGTGGAACAGGCATCTTGCCTGTTCCTGATTGCGATAACTTACAGAGATTCAAAAGCCCCTAGGAATTTCTGCCAATCTGCGTTTTGGGCTAGAGACTACCTCTAAAGAAATATTCACAAAAAATTTTGGGAAAATTTATTAAGATTTATTATACTCCTCGTAAGGTGCGTCAGTAGATATTCTCTCACGCCCCAGAGAAATTTAAGGCTGATGCACCCTACTAGAATTAATCTGACTGACTGGGTAAACTTTTCAATTCTAAAATCTAAAATCTAAAATCTAAAATCGAATGACCCCCGACAAACCCGGATTCAGCATTAGCGCGACCGCGATTCGTCGCCACATCGGCACCCTCATGCTGACACTTGCTATTATAATCGTGGGCTTTTTCTACATCACCCAACTGCCCGTTGACTTGCTACCCTCCATCACCTATCCCCGCATCGGCGTGCGCTTAAACGCCCCCGGAGTCTCCCCAGAAGTAGCAATAGACGAAGTTACCCGCCCCCTCGAACAAGGACTTTCCGCCACTGAAGGCGTCATTCAAGTTTTCTCCCGCACTCGCGAAGGACAAGTCAGCGTCGATTTATTCTTCAAACCCGGGGGCAACATCGACCAGGCCCTCAACGACGCCACCGCCGCTGTCAACCGCATCCGCAACCGACTTCCCGATACAGTTGAATCGCCCACTCTCTTCAAAGTTGACCCTTCCCAGCAGCCGATTTACGAATTTGCCCTCACCTCCAACTCCTTGCAAGGAGTTGATTTGCGCGTATTTGCCGATGAAGAATTATCCAGAGAACTAAACGTAATTCCTGGAATAGCAGCAATTGACGTTGCCGGCGGCGTGCAAGAAGAAATTCAAGTAAATATTGACTTAAATCGCTTGCAATCTTTAGGCGTCAGTATTTCCGACGTTTTATCCGCCCTCGAATCCCGCAACCTCGACACTTCTGGCGGGCGACTGCGGCAAGAAGCAGCGGAACCTTTAACCCGTACCGTCGGGCGATTTAAAAACGCCAAAGAAATTCAGGCAATTTCTTTTCAATCATCCGGTTCTAATCCGCCAAAACGAGTTTTTTTGCGTGATTTTGCTCAGGTAATTGACGGTACAGAAGAAGAGCGAGTTAAAGTATTGCTAAATCAGAAAGCAGCCGTAAAAATTAGCATTCAAAAGCAGCCTGACGCCAATACAATCTCAGTTGTAGATGGCATCAAAAAGCGGCTAGAAGAATTAAAAGCATCCGGGACAATTCCCGAAGGTACGACTATCGTCAATACTTTCGACGAGTCTAAGTTCATCCGCGATTCTATTAGCAACGTCCTATTTTCTGGTTTAACCGGGGCTGTTTTAGCGGGGGCAGCAGTTTTGCTGTTCCTCGCTTCCCTGCGCCAAACTTTGATTATTGTCCTGGCAATTCCCCTCGCAACTTTAATGGCAATTATTCTGATGGGAGTTTTTGGCCTATCTCTCAACGTCTTCAGTTTGGGCGGTTTGGCGCTGGGGGTGGGAATTGTGGTCGATAACTCGATCGTCATGCTGGAAAATATTGTCGAAGGAACCAGCAATAAAAACAGTGCCAATGGCAAGCAGCGTTTAAGTAACAAGCAGTTGATGCAGCAAGCAGAAAAAAGCAGCCAAGAATTAGAATCAGCTTTATTTGCTTCCACCATGACTAACTTAGTTGCCGTACTGCCATTTTTGCTAATAGGCGGCTTAGTTTCCTTGCTTTTCAACGAATTAATTCTCACCATCACTTTTTCTGTCGCCGCCTCTCTGATTGTCGGATTGACAGTTGTACCAATGATGGCTTCTCGACTGCTAGCGCTGCGGGTATCCAGCGGTTTGAGCAACTTTTGGCCGCTGCGCGCATTCGATCGATATTTTACCAATGCTACCGCCGGTTATGGGAAATTTTTATCGGGAGTAGTGCGGTGGCGGTTGATTATCATTGCAGTAGCGATTATTGGATTGGGCGGTGGCAGTTGGCTGATGGCTGGTCAAATCCCCCAGGAAATATTGCCCAGAATTAATACCGGTCAAGCGAGATTGTTTGCTTTGTTTCCCGCCGGCACAAATTTGGCAACCAACCAAAGAATCATGGCAGAAGCTGATAAAATTATCCTCAGCCAACCAGAAACTTTATACACTTTGACGACGGTGGGCGGGCTGTTGTTCGGCAACAGTACGAGTGAGAATGTGCTGCGCGGCGGCTGCAATATTTCGCTAAAACCTGGCACCAATACATTGGATTTTGTGCAGCGAGTTACGCAAGAATTGAATAAAAAAATTGATTTGCCCAAAAATACTCGTTTGCGCCTGAATCCAGAAAATGTGCGGGGTTTGATCTTAACTAATTCGCCAGTGCGCGGCGCTGAAGTTGATGTCCTGCTTCAGGGCGAAAACGAACAAATATTGCAGCAAGCCGGCCGCGAGATATTGGCAACTTTGGATCAGAAGGTAAATTTAGCTACTTTTCGCCCGGATGCAGACCCGCAGCAGCCGGAAGTGCAGATTCGCCCCAACTGGGAACAAGCGGAAATCTACGGGTTGAATGCGAGGCAAATCGGAGAGGCGATTCAGACAGCAATTCAAGGTTCTGTTCCCACGCAATTGCAGCGGGGAAACCGTTTGGTTGATGTGCGGGTACAGTTCGATCGCGCTGCTGTTCAATCGATTTCTGCACTAAAATTTATCCCTTTAACTTCTAGGGATAACAGCATCATCCGCTTGAGCGATGTGGCGAATATTGAACTGGGAAAAGCGCCTGGGGAAATTCAAAGGCTTAACCAGCGCCAAGTTTTCATGATTGCTGGGAATATTAATAAGGGCGCGAGTTTGGGCGATGCTTTGAAACAAGTGGATGCAGTTTTGTCGGAAATCAAATTGCCGCCGGGAGTGCGAGTGATACCTAGTTCGGCGGCGGAAACTAACCGGGAATTGCAAAGTTCGCTGATTGTTTTGGGATCTTTGGCGGCGTTTTTGGTATTTGTGGTGATGGCGGTGCAGTACAATTCGCTTGTCGATCCGCTGGTGATTATGTTAACGGTGCCGCTGGCTTTGGCTGGGGGGATTTTCGGGCTGTATGCGACTAAAACTGCGATCGGGGCAACGGTGATTGTGGGGGCGATTTTGCTGGTGGGAATTGTGGTAAATAATGCGATTATTATGGTGGAGTTGGCGAACCAAATTCGGGAAGATGAAAAGGTCGATCGCGCCACGGCAATTCTCAGGGCGGCACCTCAGCGTTTGCGTCCGATTTTGATGACAACTATTACTACAGTTTTGGGTTTATTTCCCCTAGCTTTGGGAATTGGAGACGGTTCGGAATTTCTGCAACCTTTGGGAGTTGTGGTGTTTTCCGGTTTGTCGCTGGCGACGCTGCTGACGCTGTTTATTATTCCGTGTTTCTATATTTTGCTGCACGACTTCTTTGGGATATTTACAGCGAAGAAGAAACCGCAGGCGGTTGCTATTCCTGTGCAGAAGGTGGCTAGAAAGACTCCGAATTTGTAAAACCCTGAGCTCTTGCACCATTTTCAAGAACAGGCTTTCCGGCCTGTTCCACACATAATGAGTTTTCTTGTGGGGTGGGAATCCTGCCCGCCCTGAAAGGATTATTAAGAATGGTGCAAGATTTTAGTTAAAATAGAGCCTATCTACGCAGAATATCTAAATATTTTTATACTAATTATACCAAAATATGAAAGACAAATTGACTGGAGTATCTTAGGCATAAATCAACGTACTGATTCCGAGTGGACGATTGCGACAAGTTGCGATCGCCAAAAAGTTACTTTAGTCGATCGCAACTTGTGGCCACAATACGAATACCACCTTCCCGACGCAATTAGCTGTTTAGCCCTCAGTCCCAAAGGCGATTTGCTGGCAGCAATTATGGCAAATGGCAATCACTTAGCAATTGTGGCAGCAGAAAACCAGCTAGTTTTTGAAGAACAGCTACCTAACCCTCCTGTTGAGCTTTCATCTTTGTATAACGATAATGGATTTCTGGACTGCTGGTTTGATGCAGACGGCTTGCGTTTTTGGTGCATGAAATTAATTGAACGCAAGGAAGTCGAGATTCAAATTCGCGATACCAGTTCGTGGCAAATTCAGCGAAAACTTCGGCTCAAAGACCATATCGACAGCCGTTGCTTCTCGTTTCACCCACACCCAGAAAATCAAATTTTAGCTGTTTGGGATGCTGCGGATCTGTACGGACAGCAAATCTACTGGCTTTATGATGATGGTACGAGAATTCACGCCGTAGATGTTCCCTGTCCCAATGAAACAGGGCCTCCAGAATTTCATCCTGCCGGTGGCGAATTTGTGGTTATACATAGTTGCGGGCAACAACTCAGCCGATTCAGTTTTCCTGATTGCAATTTACTTGGAATATGCGAATGGCCTTGGCCTGATTCTGATGACTGTTTTAGGTACTATATGTGCTACCTATCAGACGATCGCGTTTTAATTGACACTCAGCAAGGGAGAATGTACCTAATCGATCTTGACAAAATGGAAATATCAGATGAACTGATTTTAATCGGTCATGAACCGCGTCCTTCTCAAGAACTTTACCCTAATCTCAAGGATGTTGAAGAAGAGCTTTGCAGCGACTTGGACTGTTTTTATCGATTTGATTCAGATAGGATTCTTTCCGTTCACTCACAACTGCCGAGTCAAAAACCTGACTCTAAACAGAAGACATTAGTTATCTTCGGGGGAAAAGAGCTGTTTGGTTCGCTGGCGAAGGTACAACAATCCGCACCCTACAGTAAATTATTCATTCAATCTTTAGGAATATCTTAAGAATTTTCAATTTTCAAGAACAGGCAAGATGCCTGTTCCACAAAGAAAGAATCAGTTTTATTGTGGGGTGGGCATCCTGCCCGCCCCTAACGCGACTGACGCACTCTACCAGAATTATTCAGTTAGGTGCCTTTGACATCGTATTTTCTTATGTTACAATAAATACTACATAAAAAGCGGAAAAATAAATCCTAACACAAATGCCCTACGAAAAATTAGACATATCAGCCCCAAAACCCGTGCTATCTTGGGCAAATCACGCCCTTGGCGAAAAAGAAACCAAGATGACCGCAAACGTAGCATCTTTGCCATTTGTATTCAAACACGTCGCACTAATGCCCGACGTACATTTAGGAAAAGGTGCTTTAGTCGGTTCAGTAATTGCCACAAAAGAAGCGATTATTCCGGCTGCTGTGGGCGTGGATATTGGTTGTGGCATGATGGCGGTGAAAATGCCTTTCACCGCCAACAAATTAGAAGGTAAACTCAAACAAATTCGCCTCGATATCGAAGCCGCAATTCCTGTGGGATTTGCGGAAAATAAAGAAGTAGAAACAACTGTCACCAACTGGCAAGGATGGGGAGAATTTAAGGAACTTCATCAAGGCGTGCAGCACCAAAACAATAAAGCCTTAAAACAAATGGGTTCCCTCGGCGGCGGCAATCATTTTATTGAGGTTTGCGTTGATACTGAAAACTTTGTTTGGCTGATGCTGCATTCCGGTTCTCGCGGCATAGGAAACTTGCTCGCACAGCAGCATATCGAGACTGCTAAAGATTTAGCTAAACTGGCAGAGATTAATCTGGCTGACAAAGATTTGGCTTATTTTGTAGCGGGTACGCGGGAGTTTGCGGCTTACTGGCACGATTTGCAGTGGGCGCAAGATTATGCTCGTTTTAATCGCGACGTGATGATGAATCGGTTTAAGCGCATTGTGGAAAAGCACGTCGCGGGAGGCAAATCTGTTAAGCCGTTATTAGAGGTGAATTGCCACCACAATTACGCGGAAAAAGAGGTGCATTTTGGGGAAGATGTGTATGTTACTCGCAAAGGTGCCGTGCGCGCGGATGTTGAGGATTACGGGATTATTCCGGGTTCAATGGGGGCGAAATCTTTCATTGTTAAAGGGAAGGGAAATGCTGAAAGTTACTGTAGTTGCAGTCACGGTGCGGGGCGCTTGATGTCTCGCAATCAAGCGAAGAATGTATTCACTCTGGATGATTTGGTGCGGCAGACTGAGGGGGTTGAGTGCCGGAAAGATGAGCAATTTTTAGATGAAATTCCGGGGGCTTACAAGCCGATCGATGAAGTGATGAGTCAGCAGTCGGATTTGGTGGAAGTTGTGGCGACTTTGAAGCAGGTGGTTTGTGTCAAAGGGTGAATGTAAGGGAAGCTACAAAGGCAATAGCACTTGATCACGTAGTCTAGCAGCAAAAGGAGATTCGCCAGCTTCAATTTCTGCCTGTTTAACATACTCTTCTCGTCGCTTGATTTCTGCATCGAGTTCTTGTTTGCGATCGCAATAATAAGCTAACGCAGAAAGAATTTGGCTCATAGTTAAGTAGCGATGATTGAGGTGTAATTCTGCAGGACTCCAACCATAAGCTATCTCAGCTTCGACTAATTCAACGACTTTCATCGTAGTTCCGGCTATGATGGTAACATTGTCTTCGTTGAGTTCTATATATTTATACTCGGTCTTTGTAAGTGTCATAGTTGCTGCTTTGTCGATCGACTCTTAAATAGGATGTCTATTTTCTAGTATACTTCGCCGAATCCATGCTACAACAGCAGCGACTAAATCGGGTTGGCTGGGTGAAAAAGTTGGCAAGGGAATATTTCCTTGTTCGCACACGACACAAATCGCGCCATCAAATTTGCTTAAAGCTTTCAGAAATGAATCGCTAAATCCTGTGGGTGTGGCTGAGAGTGCGGTGGAATCGTAGCAGATGAAAAACAGGGGAATTTCGCTTGGGCGGCGCAGGTAATTCCAATAAATTTTGAGTTTTTGCATTGTATCGGGATACCCATTCTGCCACTCTGGACTATTTTGATTTAGCATCTCATTGTAAATTTCTGGGGCGGGGTTTTCGGGGTCGATGAATTGGTTTGTGTCGCTGCAAATTAGTTTTAGTTTGTTAGATATATCGGGTTCGTTGTCAATAGCATTGGCAAGGACTTGGGGTAAGTTTGCTGAGTTGAAACTTTGTGCCCAGGGGGTAGAATCGGCAGTAGTTTATGGGACTTCTGGATCGCGTGTGGTGGCGGAATCGTGCCATGCTTTATAGAAGGTGGGGTAAGGGAGGTTTTGGGCGCAGTGCCAGAGGACTGAGTAGTTTTCGCGGATACGATCATCGGGGCAATCTTTTAAGCCTTGAATTACTAAATGTAAAAAAATAGCTTGATTGGAGACTTGTTGACCTAGCAATATTGATGTTAAGCAATCACCAGCTATCTCTTGAGTTTCCTTGTCTTGGTTGGTACGTAAAATCAAGTTTAAATGAGAAATTACTTTAAGAATTTGCGATTCTAATTCTTTTGCTGTTATATCCCCTAAACCTAGGAGCTTGATATCAGTGAGCAACGCATCCATTACGCTATCTTCAAGTTGCTTAATCCTTGCCTCGGTTATATTTTTGATGTCAGTAGCATACTGGTATTGTGGGTGATCAATTGGGGCTATCTTCAAAAAAGCCTTAGCACTCAACCAATTATGATGTGAATAAAAGGGATCAATTTTTTCTAGATGTTTCGCAAAAACTTCTATAATAAAATCTAAACTCTCACAATCAATTTTTAAAGTTTCAATAAAAAGGTTACTAATAGATATAGCAATTTTACTAGAATCGCTCTTGATCCAATTAATGATTTTTTGAATGGCTTTTGCTTGTCGATTTCCTGTAGTAATTTTTACCAGGCTACAAGAAGCTATTTCTACACAGCAGATATTTTCAGAGCCATCGTCTATGATGCTATTCAAAGCCTCGATTGCATCACTATTACCAGTGCCGATTACTCCTAAAGTCTCGATCGCTTCATGTCGAAT
This sequence comes from Microcoleus sp. Pol11C3, assembly GCF_036701485.1. NCBI lineage: Bacteria > Bacillati > Cyanobacteriota > Cyanophyceae > Oscillatoriales > Microcoleaceae > Microcoleus > Microcoleus sp. Pol11C3. The sequence goes on from NZ_JAUBQW010000017.1 coordinate 33,966, forward strand.
CTGCCGATACTTAATTTTATCTTCTAGTAATGGCAATATAAATTCCACAGCTTTATGGTAGTATGCTTCCGGCAGTGCTGCCCTAGCTCCCTCTATAATACTAGAATGAAATTGAGCATCCTGTAAGTTTTTAGAGAAATAACCAACTTCTTTATAGAAACAATCAAAACTCCACGTTATAATCTGCTGTGCAATCTCATCAGCCAAGTGACTTCTAAATTCAGGAATTACAGCAGCAGCTAGAAAATACGCTCGATACCAATAAAATTTACCATTGAGTCCATCGTTAAAGTTTATGATTCGCTTAATAAATGCCTCTTTCTCCTCTTTCTCCTCTCTATCTTTTTCCTCTCGACCCAACCACAGCAAAATCACCTCTTTCCACTGCGGCTCAAAAATGCGATAGCGCTTGGCATAAACAGGACTATCGACATGATTCCGAGGCAAAAAATCATTCCAATTATCAATCGCAGTCGCAGCGAAATATTCCTGAAATGTGGGATGGTAGAAAGCTTAGACACGTTTAAGGGGATTTTTTGCATCTACTCCAACTTGATTCAGCCAGCCGACTTTGAACGCCAATTGGAACAAAGAATCGTTGTTAAATACACCTTCAATAAACTTATGTTGCAAACAAAATCGGTTCTCTTGCTTATCAATTGCTTCTTTTGCCAATTCTCCCAACTTGAAGTTTAGTTGCTGTCTCTCTTCCGGTGTTGTTTCATCTTGTTTCCACCTGTAGACTTCTTCCACATAATGTTGGTAAAGTTCTGCCTTGGTATCAGGTAACTTGCCCTCTAGCAAATGCCAAATCGAACACAACAGCATTAACCGAAGCGGATTTCTCACCAAATCCTTAATTCGTTCTTTTCCGGGTTGGTTTAATGCCTTTTGCAACTGAATCCCTAGTTCGGGGTCACTTTTTTGAAAACCATTATTAATAAACTGCTTGATTTTCTCTTCGTTAAACCACAACGTGCGATAGGTTTGAAAGCCATTGAGTGCATAAGGATTTGCTTCCCAAATATTCAGCCGACAAGTCAGGATCACAGGCAAATTCTGACTCCAAGCTGGTATCCATTGATCGACAAATGTGAAAGGATTACCCGACGCAGCCATCTCATCCACGCCATCCAGCAGCAGCCATACCTTCCCAGCCGTCAACTGTTTTTCAAAATCAGCTTTCATTTTCGGCGTGATGCTAAATTCCGCATCTTCCAGACAATAATTCAGGAGATATTCTTTTAACTGTGGCGCTGGTTTCGGCAAATTTCCCAAGGATATCCAAATCGGCAAATAATCGGTATTTTCCAATATCCAGAAAGCAACTCTTTGCAGGAGTGTGGTTTTACCTGCACCCGCTTCTCCAATTACTGCAATTTTGTTGCTTTGATTTGATTTCAGGACTTTGGCAAGAAAGTCTTGGTACTCCAGTTTCTCGGTTTCTTCGTAGTCTGGCTGGTACGACCGGGATTTTTTAGGATCGTCTTCACTCCGTTTGTCTGGCTTTTTGCATTCGACTAAGGCCAAATCTACATCAAAATCGCCGAGATTAAATACCATCGCCTTAGCACGCATCAGCCGATTGGTTGTCAGTTGCTTTTGCTTTTCCAAGCGGTTGCGGCAGATATCGCCCCAGTCGATGCTTTTATCTGTTGTCTGGGGAGATGTTTCAATGTGCAACTTCTGTTGAACCATGCCCAGATTTTCGTTTATTGACGCATCTTTATGTTTCAGCTTGAGAGTGAATATCCAATAACGTGTATTTTTTTTATTCTCAGGGCGTTTATCTTGCCACACTCCCAAATTTTCCAAATAAGAAAATACATCTTGGACTACCTGTCCTTGTCGGTCTTTCGAGCTACTGAGAGAATCTTCCCGCTGACGTTGCGGAAGCTCAAGAGGATTGCCTGTTGTTTCTGCTAGCTGCCACAAAGCCTCTTTTGTTGTACCTTCAAATACTTTCTCTCCTCCTTTGGCTTTATTCTTGTCTTCCCGACCTACTTGAAGCGTATTTTCAGAAACCCACTTGACTTGAACTGGTGCTTTTAACTCAGATTCATCAAGGGTGGAATTTGGTTCTACCACTAGCAACAAAGCATTTACCAAATTCAGGACGTTGCGCTTGGAACGTTCGTTTTTGCTAAACTTGCGTGCACCGTTCTCAGACATAGGTCAAATATAAAGAAAATCTTAAGAAATCTTCACTGTCCGTTTGGGCAACCTTCCCCAAGCAGCTAATCCCTATTTTATAAGCACTTGGAAAGTTGCTTGGGGAATTTGGCTGGGCTTTTGATTACAGAGAGGCTTGTTTTGTAAGCAATACAGCCACGTGAGGGCATATGAAAAATCGTCAAAAGTTTGTGGGGCGAGTTATAGAGATCGCATTTGTCACACAAGCCATCATTATCGGCATCAACGGAAATCTCGATGTGCATTCAGGTAAACCCGTCCTCGATGTTATCCCGCCGATGATTACTCAAGCTATACCGTTAATCGTCAAAGCCTATCGCACCCGAAAGAGTGTTGAGAAGGGCGATCGCATTAAAAAAGATCGCATCCCCCAAAATCCCGACGATTGATATCGCTTCGAGGCTGCAAATTCGATCGCACAAACAGCATCAAAAGGGGGAAATTGAGCTTAACTCGATTTCCCCCTCTTGACAAACGCTTTGTTTTCTGATGCTTTTCTCTAACAGACCATCTGCTGCCACTCAAGTTCTAGCAAGCGCAGCAGTCTTTCATCGCCCTTGGCCTTGGCTGCTTGCTTTCTACGATCGAGAATATTGCAAATATTCGCCCGGTGCACTTGGGCCACTTCCACAACTGTGGGATAAAATTCAACCGCCGCTGGGGCGCTAGCTGCTGCGACATCCCGATCGCCAGCTTGAGAATCTTGCTTTGTGGTATAGTTTGTGCCGCCGTGTTTGTTGGGGTTGGGAATGTGTCTCGGATAGCGATAGTTCCAGTTTTGACCCCGATATTTGCCCGCGACTTCGCCTTCAATCATATCCACTGTCGGAATGTCGTACTCGTAGTTTGCGCCACGATAAGTGAGTTTCATATTTTTTGATCCTTATATGTATGGAGATAAAAAGGGCAGTCAGGTCAGGTTTGCTTTTTAGTCAGTAAAAACTTTTTCCTTTCTGTATTCTATTTTACCGTTTACTGGAATAACCAGCAAACTCAACAAAAATTAATATTTTAACGGTCAGAGCGCACAAAAAAGCCCGCTACAGCGGGAGCTAAAGGTTTGCTGGCGGTCAAATTCGATCGAATCCAGCAACTAAGTTATGGCTAAAAAACTTTTGAGCTCTAGTTTCCGAGCTTTGAAAAACCCCTGGCATCCCCTCTCAACTCCCCTTAGACAGGGAAGCGAGGAGGAATCGCAGAAGTGAGTGAGCCAATAGGCTCTAGCCGATTGTCACTTGATCGGTTTGCACGTTTGTTGCGCCTTCTTCAGCAGAGGCGATCGCCACCAACTTGTCGAGAATTTCCTGACTGGGAACTTGACCTTTGAGAACAACCGTGCTGCTGAGCTGAGCTACATAAACAGTCTCGATATCAGCAACTTCTGAATCGCCGTCAAAAGCTAAAGCCACCCGCTTCGCCAGGCCACTTTCGTCAAAATTTCCGTCTGGGCCGACTTTAGCAGGAGCGATGGATTGCGCTTGTGCTGCTTGCTGTACTACTTGTGCCATCGGTTCAGCCGGGGTTTCAGGCTTTTCGAGTCCGAACAGTCTTTTAAACCAACCCATATTAGTTGAGTCTCCTGAAAATACACTTTTTACACGATAGCTCTAGAATTCCAAAAGACTCGTAATTGTTGCAAAACTCAGTGAAATTTCTCAAAATGTTTTCCGGCAGACTTTCACAATCTAAAATCTCCAATGGTATTCAGATGTTAATGTTGCTATTTAATGTATAGGACGATCGCTATACCTTGGATTCTAGGTGCGTAGTCGAAGTAGTTTCCACTGTCACCTAAAAAAAAATGCACAGCGCGCCGGAATACCTTCCCGGTTTGTTTAACTACCGGGAATATCTCATCTCGTACCCGTCATTGACCAGCGCCCAATTATACAGGGGCGGCGATTGGCGTTTACTTGGAGCTACTCCTGCATAAGTAGTGATGCAATTTGATATAACCTGCTCTATATAAGCAGATGAAAGGTAAAAATCACGACTTGTTTACCAATTACCAATTAACAATGACCACTCATCCATTCCCAATTCCCACTTACCGATTCCCAATTCCCAATTACACATAATTTAATATAATTTTTAACTTTTTAGATAATGTTTTTCGGCTTCCGACCAATTCAGTTTAAGCAACGAATCATCTCCCCATGTCAGCTTGAAACTCGGCTTAATTGCTTCCACGCCCAAAGCGCTAATAATCTGCGCTGCTACAGCTTTCGCCAGTAGCGGCGGTACAGAATTTCCGACTTGGCGAAAACCGTGCCATTTTGTAACGTGAAATCTAAACCAGTCAGGATAGGAATGCAGTCGCGCAGCTTCCCTGACTGTAATGCACCGAGGGGCGATCGGGTGAATTGGTCTTGGCGAAGTATAAGCCCCCCTGGCCCTGTCGGTGCCGGCCCTGAGAGTGTTGCAAACTCCCTCGGGATGCAGCTTGTAAAAACGGCTGATCGGCTCTTTTTCCCCGTGTTTGGCAGCCTGAAACCTTTCCATACATTCCAGAGAATGTTTAGTTCGTAAACTACAAGAGAGGATTTGTCGATCGTACTCGCGATCGTAGGAATAATCATCATCCAAACCATCAATTCCGCGCATTATACTCGCATAAGTGCTGGACTTTCCGTACTCCGCCATCACCCAATCTCGGTGCAGCAACTCGCTGTACTTTTCCACTTCCGGCAAATCTCCAATCGCATCCCAAACTGTAGGGACAGCAGGTAAATTAACTTTTTTATAGCGTTTAGGAATTTTAACTTTCGGGAGTATCGTCGTTGGCTGAGGGTATTTGGGCAGCTCATAATTTTTTTTGCAGCCAATCAGAAATAAGCGTTTGCGAGCTTGCGGCACTCCGTAGTGAACCGCGTTGAGAACTTGATAGTTTTCTTCTACTTGATAGCCTGCTTCTAGGAAAGAACTAATTAAAATATTCAGGAGTTCTTTATGTTCTCCTGACGCAATTCCCGGCACATTTTCCATTACGAAAAACTTGGGTTTTAGCTCCAAAACTAAGCGCTGAAAGTGAAAAATTAGAGAATTTCGCGGGTCGTCCACATCGCGCTTGCCCATCATCGAGAATCCTTGACAGGGCGAACCGCTGATTACTACGTCTATCTCGCGCCCCCCGATCGCCGATTTTTTCCGAATTTCCGATCCCCTAAGCTGTGCCACATCTTTGCACACAATAGAACACATCGGGAAATTGAACTCGTGTGTGGCGCAGTGAATTGGGTCAATTTCCACTGAGGCAAGTACGTCAAAACCTGCTTGTTCAAAGCCCAGTGTCATGCCTCCCGCACCTGCAAATAAATCAACAGCGATCGGTCGCTTTTTCCGATTGCTTGGCATAACATTTCAATAACAAAGTTGCTTTAATTTACTGTATTTAATTTAACATTTTTCATTATTTCGGCAGCCGCGCGATCGCACACGCCCACATCTCCGAGACTTTGGCGCATTTCCCGATAACCTGCCAAAGTTTGCTGGCGTCGATCGGCATTTTGCAGCAATTCCAGCGCATGGTTCACTATATTTTCCGCAGTGGCGTCGTCTTGCAGCAACTCCGGGACGATCGGCTTCATTTGCACCAAATTGGGCGGAGACATAAAAGGAATCGAAAATTTCAGGACGTGGCGAGCAATAATCGCCGTAATCGGACTGACGCGGTAGGCGACAACTTGCGGAACATCGAGCAAAGCTAGCTCCAGATTGACAGTACCAGATTTAGCGATCGCCAGATCGGCAGCGGCTAATATTTCCAGAGTTTGATTTTCTAACAAAGTAGCCCGCAGACCGTAATTCTCGATCGCCTGTTCGATTTTGCTGCGGAAAGCTTTATTAGCAAGCGGAATCCAAAAATAAACTTCCGGCAATTTAGCTTGAATAATTTGAGCGGCCTCAAATATAACCGGCATCAGGTACTTTAGTTCTTGGTGTCTGGAAGCGGGAATTAGGGCGATCGACACCTGTTCCGGCAAAATTCCCAAAGTTTTGCGGGCAACTTCCCGGCTGGGTGCAGATTGCATTCTATCCACCAAAGGATGACCAACCCAACTCACTTCTGCTCCTTTTTTTTGATAATAACAAGCTTCTTCGGGAAAAATTGCCAAAAGTTTGTCGCAAATATTGACAATCAGCTCAGTATTGCGAGGAGAAATCGACCAAACCCATTCTTGAGGTGCGATGTACCAAACCACCGGTAAATCTGGCAAACAGCGGCGGATGTAGCTGCCAATACCGAGATTTGGAGTCAAATAATCAATCAATACAACAGCATCGGGGCGAAAGTTTTTGAGATATTGTTTAGCTTTTTGCTGAACTTGGATCGTCGGCCAAATATACGGCACTGATTCTATCAGGCCCATAGAACCAATGCCCACAGTATCGCCTAAAATAGTAGCCCCAGCTTCTGCCATACGAGGACCGCCCAATCCGGTTATTTCTAGCTCAAAACCAGCGGCGACAGCGTGACGTTTTAAGGCGGCCACTAACAAAGAGCCTTGCAAATCCCCAGAAACCTCACCAGTGCTAATAAAAATTTTCATATTATGACATTAAACAGGTGAGATGTTTGCTAATAACTCGGTAACAGCATCATATTGATCGGGCATATTAGCACAGCGTAGCAGTAATTCTAAGTCCTGATCGGGAAGGAATTTACTCCCGGCCATCTCCTGATAATTTTCACCTGTTAAGTAATAGAGATATAACTGACTATTTTGCCAAAACCAGACTTCCCGAACGCCCAATCTTTTGTAGAATTCTAGAGTATTTATCCCGCCACTGGTAATTACCACTTCAATAGCAATATCTGGGACTGTTTTTGGCGTTCCTATACCATAGGAATCATCTGGCTCTTTTCTACCGCCTAATTCTCTGTTACCCAAAGTCGGCCCGCCCTTGCCGTAAAATCGAATCCCATTTGCTCTCATATATGCCTCTAGCAGCATACAGAGAGTTTTCTTGATTATTTCGTGTTCGGGCGAGACAGTCATAATTTGCAGTAGTCGATCGAGATAGAAAAATTTCACGCCTCTGAAATCTTTAAAAGCTGCTTCTATAGCTTCAAATTGCTCCCAACTAACATCTGAGAACGTAATGCAGCCATCTTGTTCTGTTTCAGGGGATGTAGATTGGACTGAAGTATATACATTCATAGATCGACAGTCGCTTAGTTCATAGGTTTATTCTACCTCATTTACTTTTTGCCAGGAATCAAACCGCGCCGCCCTTTGGTTATAGACTGCTGCAAAAATTTCTGCAGGTGCTGTAAGTTGGCGTTTTCTGGCCACAAATCCAACTGTTCCAAAGCTTGATTTAGAGTGTAGCCAGAATGGTATAGAATACGAAAAGTTTTCTTCAAAACTAGCAAATCTTCTGGGGTAAAACCGGCGCGCTCTAAGCCTATTTTGTTGATTGCTCGCACTCTCGAAGGATTCCCCTCGACTAGCATATAAGGAGGTACGTCTCGATCGATCCTGCTCAAGCCGCCCACCATAGACAAGCGGCCGATGTGGACAAACTGATGAACGCCCAAAACACCGCTCAATCGGGCTTGAGACTCGATTTTAACGTGTCCGGCTAAGGCTACAGCATTGGCGATAATTACTCGATCGGCGATCGCGCAATTGTGTCCCACATGAACATAAGCCATCAATAGATTATGATTGCCAATTGTCGTGGTTTCCCCCGCTCCAGTAGCGCGGTTAATTGTCACGTATTCCCGAATCTGATTGCTGTCGCCAATTTTCACCCTAGTTGGAGAACCCTCGTATTTCAAATCTTGAGGTTCCAAACCAATCGCCGCACCGGGAAAAATGTGATTGCGAGCGCCTATTTCTGTTAGCCCGTCAATAATTGCATGAGCGCCAATCTTAGTCTCCGGCCCGATTTTCACTCTTTCCCCAATTACAGCATAAGCGCCCACTTCTACAGTCGGGTGCAATTCGGCGCGGGGATGAATCACAGCAGTTGGGTGAATCAAAGTAAGCATTTTTCAGTTGTCAGTTGTCAGTTGGCTGTTGTCCGTTGTCTTTTGACTGTTGGCTGTTCTTAGTTATAAATTACCAATTACCAATTACCAGTTACCAATTACCCAATTTAATCTACCATCGAAAACATCAATTCTCCTTCACAAACTTTTTGTCCGTTTACTTCAGCCAGAGCCTGCATTTTTGCGAATCGACGGCGTTTTACCCACAGCAATTCTACAGTCATCAGCAACTGATCGCCCGGTACAACCTGACGACGGAACTTGACTTTATCAATCCCGGTAAACATCCACAATCCTTGTTCGATGTCGGGCAACTGAGCCAGAACAATACCGCCCACTTGAGCCATCGCTTCAACAATTAATACCCCAGGCATAATCGGTCGTCCGGGAAAATGCCCTTGAAAATGTGGTTCGTTGAAAGTCGCATTTTTAATTCCTACAGCCTTCTCGGACTGCACGTAATCAACAATTTTGTCAACCAGTGCAAAAGGATAGCGGTGAGGCAATAATTTCTGAATTTCTTCGACAGTAAAAGTAGATTGAACCGCTGGAGAATCTTCACCGTTTTCGGTGGAAACGGATTCAGGATTAGCAGTATTGAGGGTGTGAACTTCAGTCAGCGTAGACATTGCTTGAAGACTTTTGAGTGGGGTAGAAGCGCGAGGGATCGCGTCTTGGGTGTTAATTGTAACAGCGACTTGGGTCGAACCTTTGTTTCTAACTTGTCTCCTTCACGGCCCAAGCTTGGGATTTCAGGGCTAAGGCAAGTTGGACGTGGAGGTTGTGACTGGCTTTGTAAGCCAAGTAGTGAGCTTTTGGCCAAGTTCCCAGCAGACTGAGGTCGCCTACTAAGTCTAAGATTTTATGGCGCACTGGTTCGTTTGCAAATCTCAAAGGCGGGTTGAGCCAGCCGGATCGATCGCAAACTAGAGCGTTTTCTAGGGTACCACCTTTGATCAAACCAGCTTGTCGCAATTGGTCAACTTGGCGAGCAAGTCCAAAAGTGCGGGCTGGGGCGATCGCCGTCGCAAAACTTTCGGCCTCTGGCGACCAACTGTACCATTGATTGCCGATCGCCTGTTCCTCAAAATCAATTCCGTAACTAAACCGAGTTTCCGCTGAGGGTAAAGCCGCTGCAAAAGCATCGCCGTGACGCACCCAAATTGGCTGTTCTAGGACGCCGGAGGAAGTGCGCTTCGATTCTTGAGGGACTAAGCCGGTATGGGCGATCGCCTCTACCCAAACCTGAGCCGAACCGTCCAGCAGTGGTACTTCCGGCCCATCAACCTCAATTCGAGCATTATCCGCTCCCATCCCCGCCAAGGCGGCTAATAGATGCTCTACAGTGCGAATTTGAGCATCGATACCTGCCAGTTCAGTTGAAAGTGCAGTCTGACAAACCGCCTCAATTTTTGCAGGAATTATCGGAGCACCGGGCAGGTCTATTCTGACAAAATAGCGGCCTTCCCCAACCTCCGCAGGCAAAACTCGGACGCGAGTTTGTTCGCCACTGTGCAAACCGATTCCCGACAGTTCAAATTCAGATTTTAGGGTACGTTGAGTCATTAGTCATTAGTCATTTGTCATTTGTCCTCAGTCATTAGCCATTTGTCATTAGTCATTAGTCATTTGTCGCTAGTTAATGGTTGAGAATTACGCATTATCCATTACCCAGATGTGTCAACTTAATCCGAAAGACCGCCCTGGGTTTAAACCCAGGGCGGACTGAGGGTTTAACGCGCTTGTGGACACCTTACCCATTAGTCATTACTCCTAACTAATGACTAATGACTGCTGACTAATGACTCTTCGTTAATTAGAATCGCTCACCAATCCCAAAGTGAATTTGATTGTCCCCGGTGTCGTTGATACCGTAATCGATCCGGATCGGTCCTAAAGGAGATTGAATCCGCACGCCGAGGCCGTAGCCGTAACCGCTACCGGGCTTTTTGCGGATGCCGGCAGGGTCGCCGGGGACATCTTTGCCGGTGCCCAAGTCAGTGCCAGCATCCAAAAATAGCGCTCCGCCGAGAAACGAAATAATCGGGAAACGGTACTCAACGCTGGCTTCTAGGAAGCTGCGGCCGGCTCCCATGTCGCCTTCGTCGTATCCGCGCACCGAGTTGGCGCCGCCCAAGGCAAAGGCTTCGTAGGGAGGCAAATCTCCGAATACGGTGCCGCCTCTAAAACTGAATGCCAGGGTTTGAGGGCCGGGGGTAAAGTTAGTGTACTTGACTGGTAGGTAAAAGCTGTAGCTGGCCCGCAGGCGGTTTAACAGGATGCTGCCGGAACCTACAGGAATGGATTGTTCCACCCCAAACCTGAGCAGGGAACCGCTAGTGGGGCGGAGGGGGTCGTTGCGCCGATCGCGCACAACACCTGCTTGCAGTGTTGTCAAGTCATCCGAGCCGGAATTGCTAAAACTTAACAGGTTGCCGAGTTCGTCCTTGGATTCGCGCCTGCCTTTGCTATCGGTAATTGAGACACGCTGGTACTGCAAGCCGACTGAAGCTGTCCACTCAGAATCGGCAAAAAGATTGCGCGACAGGGGACGGGTGAAATTGATACCGCCACCGGTGCGGACGATGCGGGGTCGATCGTCGTTGGGCAATCTGACTTCCCGTTCGCCACCGTCAAAAATCACGCTGATCGATCGTCTTCTAAAAACATTAGCGGTGAAAGAAGTGCGGTAAGGGTCGCCCGCAATCCAGGGGTCGGTAAAACTCAGGTCAAACAGGGTTTGGCGTTCCCCGATTTGTACTTCAGCCCCCAATTTCTGGTTCCTACCTCTCAAGTTTTGCTGCTGGTAACTCAGCGTACCGAACAAACCCGTCGCCGAACTCAAACCCGCACCCGCCGCCAGAGAACCGGTATTTTTCTCAATGACGTTGACAATTACCCTTGCCTTGCGCGGGTCAGTCGTTCCCGGTTCCAAGGCAAGTCGCACGTCTTCAAAAATTCCCAAACCAAATACCCGTTTCAAATCTCTTTCCGCCTTGGTGCGGTTAAAGATTTCTCCGGGCTTGAGTTCTACTTCGCGGGTGATGACAAACTGACGGGTGTTGCCTCCGATCGGCTGACCAGTGGCATCTGTTGCCTCTCCCTCCTTGTTCAGGAAGCGGACATCAACGGATTCGATCTGGCCTTCTGCCACTACCAGGGTGACAGTGCCGTCGTCTGCTACTTGCGGGGCATCAGTGATTTGGCCCAAAACATAGCCCTTCTCTTGATACCAAGCATTAATTTTTTTCACTCCCTCTTCAAAGCGGCGGAGGTTGAGAATTTTGCCGTATTGATCGCGGAAGCTTTCGTCAATTACGCTTTGGGGCAGCACTTGCTGACCAGTGATTGTCACTCCGCGCAGCACCGGATTTGGCTGCACAATAAAAGTCACCCGGACGCCCAACGGGGTGTCTTCCGGTACTGCCCGCACGTTTCTGAAAAAGCCCGTGGCAAAAATGGCGTTGATGTCTTGTTGCAGTTGGCTGCGGTTGGTCGTGCGTCCCGGTTGGGTGCTGATGACTCGATAAATTTCGCTTTCCAAGTCTGCCGTCGCCCCGGTGACGGTAACTTCTGCAACTAGCACTTGCGGTTCTGCCGCCCCGGCGGGTGCGGGGCTTTGCCTGGGCTGCGGTGCTGGGCCCGGGGGCAATGGGGGAACGGTGTTGGCGGGCGGTCTGGTCGGGGCCGGCCTGGGTGGAACTTGGGCGTTTTGAGCGCTCGCCCCGGATTCATCTGGTTTCCCTAGCTCTGCTGCGATCCAGGCGGGCGTTACCGCCGATTCCTCGGGGGGGAGCGGGCTGCCCAGTTGCGTCTCTGGCAGGGCGTTTTGGCTGCTAGAGACAGGGGAGGGGTTGGATGCTAGCTCGGGTTTTAGTTGAAGGATCGAAGGCGAAACCGGGGAGGGCGTGTCTGTGAATCGGTCTGGGGGGTCGCGGTCGCTTCCTCCTCTGGCAGGGGCCACAGCTATTGTTAGGGCTTCCCCTTTGCTGGTTTTAGCGGCTTTGCGGTTTTGAGGAGGATTTTGGGTTAATTCTGGAATGGGGCGATCGGGTAATTCGATCGACGGGGCGGGCGGAACGGCAGCCAAAGCTTCCTCTGCTGATTCAGAGTAGGATGTTTGGCCGCTTGCAGAATTTGATAACCCGAATGTTGCTGAGGCAGTAAAAACTGCCACCAATACAGCAGATAAACGCATTTTTGTTCACTTTTTTGGGCAATCCACACACCACATTAGTCATTAGTCATTATTCATTAGTCATAGTCATTAGTTATTAAGTCGGTTGAATCTCGCGCTGACCGCTAATTGATGACTGTTGACCGCTGATTGCTGACATCAAAGGCACAAGGGTGACAAACTGTGCAATTCTAGCGCATTACCAAGGCCTCTAGACTTTCTGAGCGAGAACGCGTTGGAGAACTTGCTGGTAAGCGGTTTCTACCGATCCTAAGTCGCGACGGAATCGGTCTTTGTCCATCACACGGGCGTCGGGGTCGGTTTCTGTGTTGTCCCAGAGGCGGCACGTGTCGGGACTGATTTCGTCGGCGAGGATCAGATTTTGATGTTGGTCGATACCGAATTCTAGTTTGAAGTCTACTAGGGTGATGCCGCACTCGGTGAAGAATTCTTTGAGTATTTCGTTAATTTCGCGGGCGGCGATTTCTAGTTGGTCTACTTGTTCGGGGGTGGCTAGCTGCATTAACTGGAGTCGGCCGCGGGTCAGCAGCGGGTCTCCCAAATCGTCGTTTTTGTAATAAAATTCCACGAGCGGCGGATTGACAATTGTGCCTAGGGCGAGTCCTGTTTGCTTGCACAGACTGCCGGCGGCAATGTTTCTGACTACGACTTCCAAGGGCAAGATTTGGACGCGACAGACTCGCATTTGGTTGGGGGCCGGCGTGTCGATGAAGTGGGTGGGAATGCCTTTGGCTTCTAGCATCCGAAACAGGTGGGCGGATACGGCGCAGTTGATTTCGCCTTTGCCGACGATGCTGCCGCGTTTCTGGGCGTTAAAGGCTGTGGCGTCGTCTTTGAAGTGGGTCAGCAAAATTTCGCTGTCTTCGGTGGAGTAGAGGATTTTGGCTTTGCCTTCGTAGAGTTTGCGATCGGCTGGCATGGCGATTAATAATAAGGTAGATGAGTTTTAGATTTTACAGTAGCTCGATCGGGCGTTCTTGGCGAGTTTTTGGATTTCGGCGGCGCCCCGGAGAGGATGAGGGGCGAGTACACCTGTAGGTAGATACCTTCATCGGCCCCGGCATAAATGATTCTTGACAAAGGACAATAGAGATTAAACCTGTTGGGTTCGCGATCCGTGCTGGCTAAACCTCGCAAACGAAACGGGCGCTTAAAAAACATCTATAAAATGGCTGATTTATGCAAGACAAAAAAATTCATATCCTCTTGGTTGAAGATGATGAGGTTGATGTGATGAACGTCCGGCGAGCGTTCAAAAAAAATAACATCGTTAACCCCCTCTACATGGCTGCCAACGGATTAGAAGCTCTGTCTATATTGCGCGGAGAAGGGAAAATCGAGCCTGCAATGCCTCAAGCGCGCCGGTTAATTCTGCTGGACTTGAATATGCCAAGAATGAACGGGATCGAGTTTTTGCGAGAATTGCGACTCGATGAATGTTTGAGGTCGATTCCGGTGATCGTCCTCACAACTTCTAATGAAGATAGAGATAAAGTAGAAGCTTATAATTTGAATGTAGCGGGCTATATTCTTAAACCTGTCACTTTTTCTAACTTCGTGGAAGTTATGGCTACTCTCAACAGATATTGGATGCTGAGCGAAATTCCCTAAATAAGACAAAATTTAACAGGAAAAGTTTCAAGGTGGCTTTGGTGATTTTTTAGCGGTGCATTTATTCTAATTACTTTTTGTATGCCGCAGCTTTTTCGGAGTAATCCACAATTCTGTTGTTATGGACAAACTTATCAAAATTCTGATTGTTGATGACGATGCGGTCGATCGGATGGCGGTCCAACGCTCGCTCAAGTCGGCTGGCGTTTCGGCAGAAGTGACTGAAGCAGAAGACTGCGCCGATACCCTAGCCAAACTCTCGGTTAGCAAAAATTCTACCCAGATAGCCACGAAACTATCCAAACAAAATAAATCTCAACATTTAAGCGAGGTTGACGAGACAGAAAATCGGCTGCTATTAAATCAGATATTTGAGTGCGAATTTGACTGCGTATTCCTCGACTACGGATTGCCGGACGGAGACGGACTGAGTTTGGTAAAAAATCTACGGGAAGCTGGGCTAAAAGTTCCCTTAATTGTGCTCACCGGTCAAGGGGACGAACAAATTGCTGTGGAATTAATGAAGGCTGGAGCTTCTGATTATATCGCTAAAAGCAAGCTTTCTCCAGAGAGTTTGTCCCGCAGTTTGTACAATGCCATGCGCGTTTACCGCGCCGAATATCAGGCGTTTCATACCAGTCAAAAACTTAAGGAAAGCGAGGAACGATACAGGTTAGTTTTAGAGGGAGTGAACGACGGAATTTGGGATTGGGATTTAAGTAAAAATGAGGTTTATTGGAACGATCGCCTTTTGGAAATTCTCGGTTTGTCGCGAAAGCAATTTGGCAGGACGATGGACGCTCTATACAACCGCCTGCACCCCGATGACAAGGAGGGAATCGTCGGGGCGATCGCCGCTCACTTGGAACAAGAAATAGACTATAATGTAGAATTTCGGTTGCTGCACTCGAATGGCCTTTACCGCTACTGCACTTCTCAGGGAAAAGCTCAGCGCAATTCCCAAGGAAAACCGCTGCGAATGGCCGGCATGATTAGCGACATTACTGAGCGGAAACAGGCAGAATATGCTTTGGAAAGAGAACGGCAGCAACTAAAACAAATTATTACCTGCGTGCCCGTAGCAATGGCGATGTTCGATACGGAAATGCGCTATTTAGCTAACTCTCACAAATGGCTGACTCAATTTAATTTGGAGTGGCAGTCCCTAAATAATCTCAGCCATTATGAATTGTTTCCAGATACGCCGAATCGCTGGAAAGTAATGTATCAAGAAGCGCTCAAAGGCAAGGTAGTTTCTGTGAGCGAAGATGCCTGGGAACGAGCAGACGGCTCTGTTCTGTACCTGCGGTGGGCTGCTCACCCTTGGTACGATCCCGACGAGAAAGTCGGGGGAATTGTGATGGTTGCCGACAAGATTAATGAGTTGGTGGAAGCGCGGGAAACTGCCTTAGAAGCCAGCCGGGTGAAGTCGCAATTCTTGGCGAACATGAGTCACGAAATTCGCACTCCGATGAATGGGGTTTTGGCAATGGCTCAATTGCTGCTGCGCGCTCCTCTGGAACAGAAACAGCGGGACTGTGCTCAGACTATTTACCGCAGTGCTGAACATTTGCTGAATGTTATTAATGATATCCTCGATTTTTCTAAGATTGAAGCTGGAGAAATGCGGCTGGAAAAGGCTAATTTTGATTTGGATAGCTGCGTTGAGTCAGTGATAGAAATCATAGCACATTTGGCCGAAGAAAAAGGTATTGAATTGAATATTGTAGTTGACAGCTCAGTGCCAAGGAAGTTGATGGGGGACGCGGGCAGATTAAAGCAAGTGTTGCTAAATTTGACGGGGAATGCCATAAAATTTACCGATCGCGGTCAAGTTCTAGTTCACGTAACTGTGAAACAGGGCAACCGAATGGGAGACGGTAGACAAGAAGCAAGATTGCTATTTTCGGTGCGGGATACTGGCATTGGAATTTCTGCCCAAGGGCAAATAAAGCTGTTCCAATCTTTTTCTCAGGTAGACGATTCTCCTACTAGGCCTTACGGCGGAACGGGTTTGGGTTTGGCTATTTGCAAGCAGTTAGTGGAGATGATGGGAGGCGAGATTGGAGTTCGCAGTTTGCTAGGCAGCGGTTCAACTTTTTGGTTTACTGTACCTTTGGAAAAACAGTTGCAAGTTGAGCCTCATGATCCCGAACTTGCGGGCAAGAAACTGTTAGTAGTCTCTGGAAGCGCTTTGAGAAGGGCAGCAGTGCGATCGCTCGCTCAAAGTTGGGGTGCCCGCTGCGACGAGGCAGAAACTGCTGCTGAGGCTTTGAGTTGGTTGAACAAGGCCCAGGGGGGGATTTCTCAGAATTCGGGAGAGGGGGGAAAAAGCTGGGATGTGGTGCTTGCGGACTTGCAAATGCCGGAGTTGGATGCGGAGGAATTTGCTAGGAAAGTGCGATCGACCTCGGCAGTTTGCTCGTTAATCGCCATGACTGCTTTGCGGGAACAGCCGAAGGCTGAAGCGCTTTGCAGTCGAGGTTTTAACGGGTATTTGATCGAGCCGGTGCGGCCGAGCCGCCTGCTTGAGGCTGTGCTGGCGCCGCTTAAGGGAACGAGAGAGTTTGGGAGCTTGGAGGCTGCTAATATTTGCAAGTTGCCCGCAGTTAATTCTCAATATGTTAATCCCAATTTGCCGTCATCGTTGAGAATTTTGCTGGCGGAAGACCACCCGATCAATCAACAAGTTATTGTCGAACAGTTGGCAGTTTTAGGCTATCACGCTGACTGCGTGGTCAACGGTCAAGAAGCCCTGGATTTGCTGGCGAAAAAAAGCTATGATTTAGTGCTGATGGACTGTCAAATGCCCGTACTTGACGGTTACAAAACGGCGCAAAAGTTGAGGGAAATCGAAGGAAGCGATCGGCATACTTTTGTGATGGCTTTAACTGCTCATGCTCTGCCGGGGGAACGAGAAAAGTGTCTGGCTGCGGGAATGGACGATTATCTCAGCAAACCTGTAGATTTAGATGCTTTGGCGGCGGCGCTGAAAAAGTATGAAGCCCGAAATGTTCAGTTTGAAAATAAGTATGGAGTTAAAAGTATTAATTCCGAAAATCAATCTCAATTAGTAACAAATTATACAGAAGTTTTGGATAAAGCGCAGGTTGTGGCTGTGCCGGCACCAAGGGCGATCGCACTTCAAACTTGGGAACATAGAGACTACGACGGACTGTTCGACAAGAGCAGATTGGAGCAACTCGGACGAGTTAATATTAAATTGCCAGAGCGACTTTTGCAAGCTTTTGTGGCAGACGCCCAAGCTGATATGGCTGCTGCCAAAATAGCTGTAGAAGCTAAAGATTGGCAAGCTGTGGAATATCAAGCCCACCGTCTCAAAGGAACTTCGGCGAATGTGGGAGTTGCTCTGATGTCGGATTTGGCCGCACAATTGGAGCATCACGCACGAGGCTTTCAATCTAAACCATCAGAGGTGGAATTGTTAAATATTGAGAGGGTTGACAACATATTAGTGAGTTTGTCGAGTCATTTAGCCCGGGTTCAAGAATTTGTGGAAACTAGAATGTTTGGTTAATATCTTACTCGCTGGTAGTCGAGATTAGTCGGCGATTAAAATCGCCATTACAAAAACGAAGTCCCTCTCTAAGAGACTAAGAAATAAAGGGGTACGGTACGGAGTGTGCATCCTACATAGAGAAATTTTAGGAAAATTTTGTTTGTTTCTTCACTCCCTGTCCTCTGCGTTCTCTGCGGTTAATTAAAAAAATAATTAATTTAGCTATGAATTACGATACCAGTAAAAACACTATTTTAGATAGCGATTCATTAGAAAATGATGAAAAACTGCTAACGCCTTTGATAATTTATGCTCGGGAAGTTTTATTGTATGAAAACGAGGCTATCTCTGAGCAAGATTCTGTAAATGCTGTGCCGTACCCGCTCGCTGAAATTACTAATTTATGTGTTGACAATCTCCTAGCAAAAGTGGCTCGCTGCTGTCGGGAAAGCAAGGTTGGGAAAAAATTACCTACGGCTTTTTACGTTCATGTTTCGGCTTTGCAAGCACTCAACCCAGTCCTCGGAATCTACGAAAATTGTGCCAGACGCACTCTCGAAAATATTGATGAAGCAACTTTAGTTAAATTTTCACTCAATCAACCTAAAATATCTTATCTTTTTTACCCTGATTTCGATACAGATGCTCACCCTGCTTTGCAAACCAGCATCCAAATTAATCTGGAAACAGGGGAAGTTAAATATTTCGATTACAGCAACAGCGAAAATCCCCCGGTTTTGCACCGCAAGGAAACTTTTGTAGCTGCGGATTATCCCAATTACGAAAAGTTTGCTAGACTCACTCGCTGCGAGGAAAAGTGGGGACTGCTTGACAATACTAGCGTTATCGGCACTCGCGAGGGTTGGCTCAAATATTTGGGATATTGCGGTGTGGAAATTCAAGATCATGCTGTTGTCGAGCGTTTGAAACAGGAGAATAGTGAGCTATCAAGTCCTAAGATCGAGCGGCACAAAGCTGCGATGGTACGCCACTCGCTTTCTAAACCTTTGCGTATGGTTTTAGAAGCGGATTTAGCGAGCGACGGGGCGAGTTTTTTTGATTACGGTTGCGGTTACGGCGGGGATGTTAAATATATTGCTGAAGAAGGTTATGCTGTTTCGGGTTGGGACCCATACTATCAGCCGGATACTCCGCGAATTAGTGCTGATATTGTGAATATTGGTTACGTGATTAATGTGATTGAATCTTTGGCGGAACGCCGAGAATCTTTGCTGAATGCTTGGGGATTGACTAAAAAATTATTAGTTGTAGCGGCTCAGGTTTTGATTGACGATCGCCAACAAGGTCAAATTGCTTACGGGGATGGGGTGATTACTTCTCGGAATACTTTTCAGAAGTATTACGAACAGGAAGAGTTGAAGGTTTATATCGACCAAGTTTTGAGTGTTGACGCAATTCCTGTAGCTTTGGGGATTTATTTTGTGTTTCGGGATGCTGCGGAGGGTGAAAGTTTTCGTGCTTCTCGGTTTCGATCGCACTTATCGACTCCCAGAGTGCGATCGCAAGTTAAGCGGTTTGAGGATTATGCGGAAATGTTGGCTCCTTTGATGGCTTTTGTGAGCGATCGGGGCCGCCTTCCTGTTAAAGGCGAATTAGCTGAAGAATCGGTAATTAAGGGGGAATTCCACAGTTTTAATCGCGCTTGGAGGGTGATTTTGCAAGCAACGGATGCGGATGATTGGGAGAAAATCGCCGACAAGCGCCGCCAGGATTTGCTGGTGTATCTCGCCCTCAACGGTTTGGGCGATCGGCCTTCAATCCGCCGACTCCCGGCTCAAATCCGCAACGACATCAAAGGTTTGTTTGACAATTATCAAAAAGCTTGCACTTTGGCAGATTTAATGCTATACAGTCTGAGCAAACCTGATATTGTGGCTGACTGCTGCGAAGATAGTGCGATCGGCTACAAACAGCATGGTTCCCTTTCAGTTCACGTCTCTGCATTAGAAGAACTAGACCCTTTGCTCAGGCTCTACGAAGGCTGCGCCAACCGCACAATAGGCAGGCTTGACGGCGCGACAATCATCAAATTTTACGCTCGCAAACCTCAGATTTCCTATTTATTTTATCCCGATTTTGACACTAACCCGCATCCAGCCCTTCACACTTCTATGCACATAGATTTGCGCGACCTTTCTGTGAGCTATCAAGACTATTCGGATTTGTACAACCCGCCAATTTTAGTTAGAAAAGAAGCTTTTGTTACTGCTAGTTATCCCCATTACGAAAAGTTTACGAAACTCACCCGCCAAGAAGAAAAGTTAGGAATCATCGATCGTGGCGCAGTTAAAAAGCATCGGGAATGGGTTAAGTGTTTGGAGGAAAATTGCGTTAAAATTAAGGATCATAAGTTGTTTTGGCGATCGAATGCTGACCCAGAAAAGTTGAAAATGCTGCAAAAAGCAGCGTCGGAACGTCAGCATAAAAAAATTGAGGTTAATGCAGGAAAGATTGGACCAACCGCAGAGGGCACAGAGGATGGAAAAAAGGTTCAGAGTGAAGTAGTAGAGGGTGATAATCTTACGATTGAGACCTTGAATTAGAGCCGGGCGAGATGCTATATTGAATTGAGGTTCACAGAGCAATTTGCTTTTATTCTTAACTACGGTGTTTTTATGCCTCCAGATTTTGAAAGTGATTTTGTCAAAGCAGCTCGCAATTTGAAGCAAAAGAACAGAAAGGCTTTAGAGCAAAGAATCGGAAAATTGTTTCTAATTTTTGCTATACTGTTAGTAGCAATAATTCTTCAAGCGAATCCGTCTTTATTCACTCATTCATCTAATTCATCTCAGGATTTCATCACTCGCTTAAAATATAATCCCATTCCACCTTCATTAACTTCGCCTTGGGCATGGAAAAATCATGAAACAATTCACCCAATAGTTACCAGCCTGACACCTGATATTGAAAAAAGTATTAAATCTGTTGCTGATTATATTGCTCAACAAGAATCCGATCCCTACTTACTAATTAAAGCATTACATGACTACGTTATTAGCCGACTTACTTACGATTTGAATGTACTTAAAACAGGAATACGACCTGCTCAAGATGCTCAAACAGTTTTTTCAACTCGGAAAGCAGTCTGCGAAGGTTATGCTAATCTCTTCATGGCGTTAGGGCGAGAAATCGGCGTAGAAGTTGTTTTTATTGGAGGAAAAATTCGTCGAGACTTGGTTCCTGTAGATTTAATTCCCATGACGATCAGGCTATTGAACTCTAATTATGATTGGACACTTCATGCTTGGAACGCAGTGAAGGTTGCAGACAATTGGCAATTAGTTGATACGACCTGGGATGACAGCGATTCTGCCTACAGTGCAGACTATCTCATGCCTCCTCCTGAAGTGATGATTACAAGTCATTTCCCTGAGCAATCAGATTGGCAGTTGTTACATAGCCCTAAAAACCAGGATTCCTTTGAGAAGCAGCTAATTTTAACACCTGAATTCTTTATACACAAGTTGCAAATAATTTCGCCAATGGAGTATCCAACAGATGTTCCAAGAAAAGCTTTAATTGAGGTCAAAAAACCTCTAACATACCAAAAGGAAATTGTAGCTTTCTTTGCTGAAAGGAAGAAATTCGGATTTTCTGTTTGGAGTTTGCCAGATAGTAATCCTTTTACAGCGGAGAACCGAGCAAATGTAAAGATATGCCAGAGTCAGTATAATGAAGGAGAAATAACCAAAATCTCCTGTCAATTCCCAGACAGAGGGGATTATCAAGTCATCCTCTTCAGTTTTGAACAGGGAAATGACAACGTTAGAAAAAAGATTAGTCCCATTGTTCAACTTAGATTTAATGTTCTTTGAGTCAATACTCCGGACAGTTTTAAAATAGGGAAGCGATGCCTACGGCAAGCTTCGCTAACGCAGCACAGCACAGCTAGAAAAAGTCGTTAAGGCAAGGTATCAGCACCGCACTCACGAGCAAATCGAATCCTGCTTTGGGCAGGCGCAGCGTTTTGAATTGTTCACGGGGCACAAGAGCGATCGCAACATTCGTTTTTGTGAATAACGTATTGACATTGTAAATACATTTTACCTATACTAGGGAGCATGAATGTATACTTCGTGCTCAATGGCATTACCTTCGTATGGGACGAGGGAAAAGCGCGGATCAATCCCACAAACCATGATGGAGTTACTTTTCAACAAGCTGCTGAATCCTTCTTTGACCCATTTCTAGTGGTCATTGATGCCAGCCGCAATCAGGAAGCGCGTGATACTGTGATTGGGCTAGATAGTCGGTGGAATCTACTGTATGTGGTTCACATTGAGCGTGAAGAGAATGTCATTCGGATTATTTCAGCACGTAAAGCAACTCGTCAGGAGAGGGCAGAGTATGAAAGTTGAAGCATTAAAGCAGCGATTAAACCGCAACCGTCCAATGACTAGCGTGACGATTCGTATGCCCGAAGATGTTGTGGAAGATTTAAAAAAAGTTGCACCATTGTTGGGTTTTTCGGGTTATCAGCCATTAATTCGTGCTTATATCGGTCAAGGTTTGCGCGTTGATTTAGAACGATTTGAGAGCGAGACAGTAACTGCCTTAGTAGCAAGTTTGAAGCGTCGAGGTGTCAGCGATGCAGTTATTGATGAGGCATTAAACGAAGTCCTTCGTGCTGAGTCCTGTTAATTGTGTCTAGCCAGCAGCATTTCATATCAAATCCGTTGACATCGGAATTATTCATCTCTCTCTTCTGCAGACTCTGCGCCCTCTGCGGTTAAATCATTCCGGTACAATAGGAATTGATACCATTACAAAAGTCACTGTCTCATAAACGCAGACCCAACCATCCTACTTTTGACGAAGCAGTTCGCCTCGGACAAGAATGGCGTAAGTCTGCTGAATAGCTCAATACCTGCACGCGGGCCAAAAACCCGGTTTCTGCGTGAATATCTCAAGGGATAATCCACGATTTTTCCTAGAAACCGGGTTTTTTAGGTTGATAGTGCGTAAGTCTTGTTAAGCAAACTTAATCTTCAAATAATCATCCTCCATCTTCGCCCCCGAAGGTTGCAGCGCCGCTAAAGCTTGCGGCAACACCAAATTACGGCGGTGATTCCCAATCCGAACATTCAACTCATCTCCCGTTTTGCTCAACTGGATCTGATCCTTAGCAATTCCGGGCAAATACAGTTCAAGACTATATTGATTGTTTTCCTGCACGATCTTAATCGTATTTTCTTTGTAATAAACTTGACTTGGGTCTTCGTCTTTGTAAAGCGTTTCTTTCAACCGTTCCAAAGCGGCCAAACCGCACATTTCTTCAGAATAAAGTGGCACCTCCTTAACTGGCAGCGGCATGAAATCTGAGTGAATTTCCTGACGGTACTGTTCCTGGCTTTCTTTCCACCGTTTAAAAAATGGGTCGGTTACTTCGGCGGGAATAATCCGGTTAGCTACTACTAAATCAGTGGCTACATTGTACAAACTCAAATAGGCATGAGCGCGCAGAGACTCTTTAATTACCATTTTTTCGGGATTGGTAACTAACCTTACCGAAGTCACAGTATTGTCAGTTAAAACCTTTTCCAAAGCTTCGATTTGTTCGTAAAATTCGTAAGGTGCATCCATCACCTCTTTGTCTGGTAAAGAAAAACCCGCAATTGGTCTAAAAATAGGTTCAACTAAAGGTCTAAGGGCGGCTGATATGCCTTGCAGCGGCTTGTAAAATTTTCTCATATACCAGCCGCCAACTTCCGGCAAACTTAGCAGTCTCAATGCTGTGCCCGTCGGAGCAGAATCGATAATTAAAACATCAAATTCGCCTTCGTCGTAATGCCGCTTCATTCGCACTAAACCGAAGATTTCATCCATTCCTGGCAAGATGGCTAATTCTTCAGCTTGCACCCCTTCGAGCCCCTGCGCTCGCAACACTTGAGTAATGTAGCGCTTAACGGCTCCCCAATTGCCTTCTAATTCCCTGAGAGCGTCTAATTCTGCTCCCCACAAATTCGGTTTCACCAGCCGCGAATCGTGCCCGAGTTCCATGTCGAAGCTGTCGGCTAAGGAGTGAGCGGGATCTGTGCTCAGCACTAAGGTTTTGTATCCCAATTCAGCACACCGCAGCCCAGTCGCAGCGGCTACGGAGGTTTTGCCGACGCCGCCTTTTCCCGTCATTAATATTAAGCGCATTGATTGTTTAGCTCGCCTGAAAATTCTTTACTTCTTTATTGTAACGTTCTGTAACAGAGATTAATTTAGTGGGGGAATTAATTGGGGCGATCGCCCACCGCTGAACACAGCGCATTTCCTGTAACTCACGAAATTGCTGCAATGTCAAGCTCAGTTAAAATTATTTATTTCACATATCAATTGCGGCGCATAAAAATCCATCAGCGTTCATCTGTGTTGATCTGCTAATATCTGCGGTTAAAAAAGGGATCTCGCTCTTGAAAAACTATTTTTTATTGCTAAAAAACCTAAGAACAATTGTCAAACATTAGTTTTCAGGGGAAATACAAGTTGTTTGAGCACATCCAGCCTCGAACAGTTCCAGTAATCGATGTGAGAAACAATTAAATCATCACTGTTGAGTTTAAGTTCGCTCCTACCGGCGATCGCCATTTTCGGTTGCCAAGGTAGCGGTGCGATCCAGCTCAGCGTCCAGCGAGTTTCTATAGTATCTTCCGACTGGGAAATCCCGTGCAAATCGAGATTTATATCCTGAAAAAAAGTCCCCATAAACCCGATCATTTTGCGGTAGCGCTCGATTCCTGTAAATCGATTCACTGGGTCTTCAAAATAAACATCTTTGGCGTAAATGTTGTAAGTCTGATTATCGGGAAATCTTTGATAATCGTCTTTGAGAATTTCAATAATGTCCATTTCGAGCTATCGTTATTCTTATATTATTAGAATATAAGAATAACACAAGAAAGCAAAAATCCGCAATTCTCGTCCAAATTGTGATAATATATCGGGTTATTTCCTGCCTTGCCAACTTTCAACTTAACATCACAACTATGATTGACCTCTACACTTTTACCACACCGAACGGCCGCAAAGTCTCGATCATGCTCGAAGAAATAGGTTTACCCTACAACGTGCACGTCATCGACATCACAAAAAACGACCAATTTAGCCCAGAGTTCATCGCCATCAACCCCAACAGCAAAATTCCGGCGATAGTTGATCGAGATAACGGCATCACAGTCTTCGAGTCAGGTGCCATCCTGATCTATCTAGCCGAAAAAGTAGGCAGATTTCTGCCCACCGACAAACAAAAATACTTTCAAGTTATGGAGTGGCTGATGTTTCAAATGGCCAGCGTCGGCCCGATGTTTGGTCAGCTCAACCACTTCAAACGCTTTGCACCCGAACAAATTCCCTATGCCATTGGGCGCTACGAAAAAGAAACCTTGCGGCTCTACGGAGTATTAGACACTCAACTAGCAAAATACGAATACATCTGCGGCGACTATTCCATCGCCGACATGGCTACCTATCCCTGGGTTGCTATTTACGAATTTCAAGGATTAACCCTCGACAACCATCCCCATCTCAGACGTTGGGTAGAAACCATGCAGAAGCGTCCCGCCGTTGAGCGCGGCATGGCTGTTCCCGAACTGCAAAAATAGCAACTTTTTAACCGCAGACAGACAAAGATATTACCAATCTTATCGGCGTTTATCTGCGGTTAAAAAATCTTTAAAACCTAATCAGCAAAGTGATTAATAATGGCCTCAGCAAACTCCGAACACTTCAACTCACGCACCGGCGGCTCCATCAACCTCGCCAAATCATAAGTAACTTCACCGTTAGAAATTGCCGCTCCCAAACCCTTCTTAATCAAATCTGCGGCTTCCTGCCATCCCATGTATTCTAACATCATCACCCCGGACAAAATCAAGGAGCCCGGATTGACTTTATCTAAACCGGCGTGTTTCGGTGCAGTGCCGTGAGTTGCCTCAAAAACTGCACATTCATCACCAATATTCGCGCCGGGGCCCATGCCCAATCCGCCGACAATTGCTGCCGCCGCATCGGACAAATAATCCCCGTTCAAATTCATGGTCGCCAAAATCGAATATTCGCCCGGTCGAGTTTGAATTTGTTGGAAAATACTGTCAGCAATTCGGTCGTTGACCATAATTTTTTCTTTCCACTGGCCGCTGCCGTGACTGTCCCAAATTGCAAACAGAACGTCGGCGACTTCTTGACGAATTTTGGCTTGTTTTTCGGGCGTCAAAGCATCGTATCCCGGATCTATTTGACGGGCATTGTCTTCTAAGGTAATGTCAGGATTTTTTTCTTTGTTGCCGAGAATCCAAGACTCTCTTTCAGTCACGCACTGAGCGCGAAATTCGGTGGTTGCTAATTCGTAACCCCAATCTCGGAAAGCTCCTTCGGTGTATTTCATGATGTTGCCTTTGTGCACCAAAGTTACTTGCTGCTTTTCTTTTGGCAAGCGCAAAGCGTGGGTAATGGCGCGCCGTACTAAACGTTGAGAACCGCTTTTGCTAATTGGTTTAATTCCTATTCCAGAATCGAGGCGAATTTGTTTTTTGCCGTGTTCTGGTGTGGCTGGAATTAACTCATTATTGAGATATTCAATCAATTTTTTGCCGATTTCGCTGCCTTTGGGCCATTCAATTCCCAGGTAAATATCTTCTGTATTTTCCCGGTAAATAATTACGTCTAGCAGTTCAGGAGTTTTGTGCAGCGATGGGGTTCCATCATAATATTTGCAGGGCCGCACGCAGGCGTAAAGGTCAAAGATTTGCCGCAAAGCTACGTTGAGCGATCGAATGCCACCCCCGATTGGGGTTGTCAGTGGCCCTTTGATGGCGACTCCGTATTCTTTGATGGCGTCTAAGGAATCCTGCGGCAAATATTGGTAAGTACCGTAGACATCGCAAGCTTCGTCGCCTACATAAATCTTAAACCAGTTAATTTTCCGCTTGCCGCCGTAAGCTTTTTCTACCGCAGCATCCATGACTTTCTGGGATGCCGGCCACAAGTCCACACCAGTACCGTCGCCGCGAATGAAGGGAATAATCGGGTCATTGGGGACGATCGGCGAACCATCTTTGAAAGTAATTTTAGAACCAGTTGTCGGGGCTACAATCTTTTCGTACATATCTTAACAGCGCGGATAGCAATGTTCCCTATTTTGCCACGATTATCTGCCTAAACCTCAACCAATCCTAAATATTTGTATAAATTTAAGTTTGATTTTTCGGAGCTCGGCTGCCGGTCACTGTGACTTTTGGGCCATCGTAAATTTAAAAGTAACTTTAAAAAAGTAGCAAAGATAGCAGAAGTTTCTATCAAATATGAAGCTCTCTCTTTCAGCGCTAATGTTGGGAATATGCTGGAAGTGAGTCAGTGGATTTGAGATTTGAGATCTACTCCACTGATTCATCTGGGACCTTGAACTAGGGTCTAAAACTTGGGGTCGCTCACGACTCCTGTAGGAAACTTGTATTCGTTTTTGGGCTGGGTCAAAATGGTGATTCTCGCCACAGATGAACGCGAATCAACGCAGATTATTTTCACAAAATTTGCATTTATTTGCGATATTTTTCCTTCTGCATATTCTTTTTGATAACCCACAAAATAAACCAAATAACAATAATCACCACAACTATTTTGGAAACCGGATCCAGATACTCATCTACAAGTCCATAATTTTCCCCGAGTTTATATCCGGCAAAAGTCAGGAAACTCACCCACAAAAGAGTGCCGCCTGTTGAGTAAAGTAAAAAAGGAATTAAAGGCATATTGTTGATGCCAGCGGGCAGGGAAATCAGGGTACGAACTCCCGGTACGAGGCGACACAAAAACACGGCTTTGTTGCCGTGTCTGTTAAACCATCTATTTGCTTTGTCAATATCGGCACCCGATACTGCGATCCACTTGCCGTATTTGTCGGCTAAATTCCTCAAGCGTTCTTCGCTCAATAATTTACCGGCATAGTACCAGGGAAGCGCGCCAAGAACTGTACCGATTACTCCTGCTGCGATCGCCGGTGAAAACTCCATTCCGCCCTTGAATACCGTGAATCCTGCCAGCGGCATAATCAATTCTGAGGGTATGGGCGGGAAAAGATTTTCTAAAAACATCAACAGCCCAATTCCGAGATAGCCCATCGACTGCATTGTGTGAGTTATCCATTCAACCATTTTGATTCAATAGGTAATGTGTACTTTGTATTTTTCTCGTTTTTGCTCGTTCCCCCGCAGAGCCGGGCAAGGCATATCTAGAGGCTCTGTCTGGACTCCAAATACAGCAGGCAGAGCCTCCTTGTATTCATTCCCAGGCAGAACCCGGGAACGATAAACGAGAATATTCCCCGACCGATCCCGGGAATGATAAACGATGATTAAGTACCCGAAGTCCAAGAGTTTGTGTACTCAATTTGTTCGGCAGTCAAGGTATCAATGTGAATACCCATTGCTTCCAATTTGAGACGGGCAATTTCTTTGTCAACTTCCACGGGGATTGAGTGAATACCAGGCTCTAGTTTGCCTTTGTTCGTAACCAGATATTCGCAGGCTAAAGCTTGGTTAGCAAAGCTCATATCCATCACGGCGCTGGGGTGTCCTTCGGCTGCTGCCAAGTTGATCAAACGACCTTCGCCCAACACAATAACCGACTTGCCATTATTGAGGTGATATTCTTGAGTGAAAGACCGGACTGTTTTCACGTCGGTGCTTTTTGCGCCGAGGGATTTGAGGTCAATTTCAATGTCGAAGTGACCGGAATTGCAAACAATTGCGCCGTCTTTCATTGTCTCGAAATGTTCGGCACGAATGACGTGTTTGTTGCCGGTAACCGTAATGAATATATCTCCGACTGTTGCTGCTTCGTCCATCGGCATCACGCGGAAACCGTCCATCACTGCTTCGATCGCCCGAATCGGATCGATTTCGGTGACAATTACATTAGCACCCATACCACGGGCGCGCAGTGCCGTGCCTTTGCCACACCAACCGTAACCTGCAACCACAATATTTTTACCGGCTAACAAAATATTGGTAGCGCGGATAATGCCGTCTAGGGTAGATTGACCGGTGCCATAACGGTTGTCGAAGAAGTGCTTGGTGTCGGCGTCGTTGACGTTCATTGCTGGGAAAGTCAGCACACCGTCTTTCAACATTGCTCGCAGGCGCACGATGCCTGTGGTAGTTTCTTCCGTAGTTCCAATTAAGTCGGAAATTTGGTTCGGGCGGTGCTGGATCAGGGCCGCTACCACGTCGCTGCCGTCGTCGATGATAATATGGGGGCGGTGGTCTAGGGCTGTGTAGACGTGACGTTCGTAGGTAGCTGCGTCTTCTCCTTTGAGGGCGAAGACGGAAATGCCGTAGTCTTCAACTAAGCAAGCCGCTACGTCATCTTGAGTGCTCAAGGGGTTGCTGGCGATCAGTACGGCGTCGCCACCGCCGAGTTTGATGGCGATTGCCAAATGAGCGGTTTCTGTCGTTACGTGGCAGCAAGCAGCCAAGCGAATGCCAGCGAAAGGCTTTTCTTTAGCGAAGCGTTCTTGAATTTGCCGCAAAACGGGCATTTCCCGGCCGGCCCACTCGATGCGTTGCTTTCCCAAGGGGGCGAGGGACAAGTCTTTGACTTCGTGTTTAATCTTGACGGATGTAGCAACCATGTATGTTATTTCTCAGAAATCATCAAACTTTGTTAGTTTTAGCAGATTAAGCCATCGGCAGGCAAGTGCTGTGATTTTACTTGATCGGGGATCCTCCCGGTGCTAATCTTAAATTTGGATTGTGTTCGACTAGATGGAGTAACCCGCACTGCTAGACTCAAAAAATCCTCTCTAGCCGACTCAATCTTTTTTATGAGCGCGGCGTTCTTGAATTATATGAATAATCGAAGGCACAAAAGAAAGTACAATTATTGCGCCTACAATCGGCAGTAAATATTCATCTACTTTATCCGGCGGAATCATCTTTCCCAAATAATAACCAAGCAGCGTTAGCCCCACCGTCCACAAAAACCCGCCGATCAGGTTGTAAAACATAAAAGTTTTGTATTTCATTGCCGCCACTCCCGCCACTATCGGGGCAAAAGTGCGGACAATTGGCATAAATCTCGCCAATACAACTGCTTTTTGACCGTGTTTTTCGTAGAAGTTTTCTGTTTTTTCTAAATATTCTTTCTTAAACAGCCACGAATCTTCCTTGTTAAATAAGCGACGGCCCCAACGGTGTCCGCTTGCATAGCCAACATTATCGCCAGCCACCGCGCAGACAAAACACCCAAAAATTAGCGTCCAAATATTCATAGAGTTTGGCCCCGACGCCACAATTCCCACAGCAAACAGCAAACTGTCTCCCGGCAGAAAAAAACCGAACAGCAATCCGGATTCTGCGAACACAATAGCCCAAACCCCCAAATAGCCAAAGGTTTTAATCAGTTGCTGCAAATCAAAATTCATCGGCTCTTCAGAACTTATGGTGATAACTTTATCTAATAAAAGATAGACTCGTGCATAAGACTAGAAGCTGAAACTCATATA
>NZ_JAUBQW010000245.1:0-3879 GCF_036701485.1 Microcoleus sp. Pol11C3
AAGTTACATCAGCAAATATTTGGAATTGGTTTACTCACTGCTGTTATTGTACCTCACCTTTGTAAGAAATGCTATAGCAGTAACTAGAAGTAAATACAGAAATTTCCTGTGGGTAAAAATTATATATGCCCGATCGATCTGCGCTAGCCTAGAAATATATCTGCAAAGGGGCGATTTATGCTGAATATTATATTTACTCCACGGCGAGGCAACTCTCACGGACGATCTAAAATCACTAAAACCAATATACTCGCTGCTGTAAATACTTGGCTGGCTGTGTGTCTGCTGGCTGCTGTGACAGCTTGTGCAAACAGCCCCAACAGCAAGGCCCTCGAAGAATCTTTAGCCGCCGATCCCAAATTAAAACAAAACCCAGTAGTTTTCTCTTCCCCGCCACCAGCGACAGCAATTGAGACAAACTCTACCGCCAAACTTCCTCCCGATTTCCCCACAGAGATTCCACTCTATCCTAATGCTGAGTTAATCGAAGTTGGTGGGCCAACTGATCCCTCGCAAAAAAATGTGCGGCTGCGCTGGGAAAGCACAGATCCTGTTAATTCGGTTCAGAACTTTTACTCCACAGAGTTTGGGCGTCGCAAGTGGGAAATAGTCAGCCGCCCCACCGCCGAGGGACAAGGTTCTTTGGTAGCAACGCGAGATAATTTACGGGTAACTGTGTCGCTTTCTCCTACTCAGAAAGTAGGGGGTTCTACAGAATTTGCGATCGACTACAGCAAAGAAAGCCCCGAAATTGCCGCCAGTCCCCAACCTAATAATTCCGAGTCTAGCGCATCTCCAACCGCTTCACCAACTCCATCTAATTCCGAGAAAACTACTCCAACGCCATCCGCCTCGTCAAAATCAGCACAAGTTAGCCAACTAGACACCCAAATTCCTCAACAGTTGCGGCAGTATGTGGCTGATTTAAGTCAGTTGGAAGTGCTGAAAGTGCGATCCACAGAAAGTGCTAATTTAGAAACAGCTAGCACTTTGCCCAAACCCAACAAAATTGTCACTCGCCGCGAATACGCCCGCTGGTTAGTAGCAGCTAACAATCAGATTTATGCTAGCCGTCAAGCCAAACAAATTAGATTAGCAGTAGACTCTAGCGAACCAGCTTTTTCTGACTTACCCAAAACTGACCCGGATTTTTCAGCAATTCAAGGTTTAGCAGAAGCCGGTGTAATTCCGAGTTCGCTTTCGGGAGAAACTAAAGATGTGAAATTTCGCCCGGATGCACCTTTAACTCGCGAAACAATGATTTTTTGGAAAGTGCCTTTAGATAGTCGTCAAGTTTTGCCCACAGCTAACATTGACGGAGTGAAAGAAAAGTGGGGTTTTCAAGATGCTTCTAAGATTGATTCCCAGGCGTCGCGGGCAGTTTTAGCTGATTTTAACAATGGAGACTTAGCGAATATTCGCCGCGTTTTTGGTTTTACTACTCTTTTTCAGCCGAAGAAATCCGTGACTCGCGCCGAAGCTGCTGCTAGTTTGTGGTATTTTGGCGTTCAAGATCAGGGATTGTCTGCTAAAGATGCCCTGGAAGCAAAGTCTCAACCACCTCAATAGAGTTGTTTGGGGTGGTGAAAAGTTTTGAACACAGCATCTACTTACCAATACCCAAGAAACCGGGTTTTTTCTCTGTAAACCAACCCGGTTTCTGCGTCCACGACTGACGAAATTGTACCAATTTTTGATAAATCGGCGTGCGATCGCCCGCCACAAAAATAGCAGCTTGAGTTTCTAGGAGTTCGGTGAATATGGCTAGCCCTGTCAAGGTGTTCTTTATTCAGGCATTCTTGGTGAATCTTGAACGGCAAGGGTCGCTGGCGACAAGCTTGGCAACCTTACGAATAAACTTAGATCAGTGACTGTTGCCGTTCTCTTCGATTTGCGGGTATCGGTATAATGGTTGAAACCTTGTATGACTAGCATACAAGCTATTGGCTCACCCCATCTTGCAGTATTTAGGAGGACTGAGTAAATGTTAGATGCCATCTTTGAGAGATTTGTCAAGCGAGCGTCCTGTCAGTGTCATGGTCCGAGGCTTAATGGAACGAGTATTGAACACAGAACAACTCGACTCCATCTTTGAGAATCATGCCAAGAGCCAGTACAGGCGAGAACTCCTATTCTCCAGCATCGTTGATTTAATGAGCCTGGTAGTTTGTGGCATCTATCCTTCCGTGAATGCTGCATACCGAGCCCAAGCATCGGAGCTTAATGTCAGTCGAACAGCGGTCTATGACAAACTTAATGGCATCGAACTAGATGTGAGTGCTGCACTGTTAAGAGAAACTGCTGGCTCTATGACTGATGTGATGCAATTTCTGGGAGATAAGCTGTTACGCATTTAAATTGGAAATTCCGGATAGGCTAGAAGCCCGTCCCACAAGAGTTGTATTGATTTTTGACAGACAGTTTAAATGTAGAACAGCTTAGTCCACCAAAGTTACTAGCTCCTTATCAAATCAGAATCATTGATGGCAACTGTTTAGCTGCTACAGATCATCGTTTAGAAGCCCTGAAGCCCTATGCAGCGAAAGCTTTACCTGGTAAGTCTTTGGTTGTACTTGACAAGGACTTGAAAATGGCGATTGATGTGTTTCCTTGTGAGGATGGTCACGCTCAGGAACGTTCTTTATTTGAGTCGGTATTACAGCGGGTAAAACCTGGTGAATTATGGATTGCCGATCGCAATATGTGTACTCAAGGGTTTCTCTTTGGTATCTGTAACGCCTCTGCTGATTTTTTAGTCCGAGAACATAAAACTCTGCCACAGGAAGCAATCAGTGAATTAAAATTTCAAGGTGATGTAGAAACAGGCTCGGTTTTTGAACAGACAGTTGCTCTCACTTATGAGGGTAGCTGTTTGAAAGTACGACGGGTGGTATTGCGTTTGAAAAAAGTTACTCGTGATGGCGATTGGGAAATTGCCATACTTACTAGCCTACCTCAAACTGTTGCCAGTGCGACGGATATTACTCAGTTATATCGAGGACGTTGGAGTGTTGAAACTCTCTTTCAAATCGTAACTAAGAACTTTGAGAGCGAAATTCAAACCTTGGGTTATCCGAAAGCTGCTTTATTTTCTTTTTGCCTCGCTTTGGTTTCTTACAATATTTTAGCTGTTGTCCGAAGAACTCTCGGCAGTGTACATGGTGTCGGTAAAATTGAGTCGAGTCTTTCAGAATTCTACGAAAGTTGATGAAATTCAAGGCACTTATCGAGGAATGACTATAGCCTGTGAACCTGATAATTGGTCATTTATCCAGGCTTTGTCTCTATCTCAATTAGCTGATTTTTTGTTGGATTTGGCTGCCCGAGTGAATTTGAAGTCTTTCCTGAAGCAGCCACGCTCCCCTAAGAATAAGAAACCACCTTTGATTGTGGACCCACGTCATCGTCATCTTTCTACAGCAAGGCTTTTAGACCAGGCTCGGCAGTCACCTTGACAGGGCTAGGTGAATATGGCTTACCCAGAAACCGACTTTTATCTACGAAAATGCCCTGTAAAACGCGAGGCATATCCGGTGAAAAACCCCATTTCTTTAATTTTTTTGGGGAGTTATCGTAAAAAATGCCTTCAATAATTATACATCGGATTTTCTGTCCTTGTGGCCTACCCTAGGGGATAGATTTTTTTTCTTTAATCTTAATTTCTGTATCCTGCCATACAACTGCTGTATTGGGCGGGCAAATTTTATACATATTTTAACTAACACTTTGTTCAAAACTCTCAGTAGGATTCCGGATGCGGTAGCGGCCTTAACGATAAATGAACAAGAGTGTTTGCTGGGGGGGTATAGTCATTTCAAATAAGTATGAGACACTATTCATGCACAATAAGCACGAATAATTTCATCAAGAGATGTGCCA
>NZ_JAUBQW010000018.1:0-18369 GCF_036701485.1 Microcoleus sp. Pol11C3
AGTAGATCAAGCTTCTATCCATACTAGCAATGCTATTTTAGAAAAAATTGAAGAATGGAAAGAACGCGGTTTAACTATATTTGAATTGCCTACTTATTCACCTGAATTGAATTTAATTGAGATCTTGTGGCGGTTTATCAAATATCAATGGCTCGAAATAGATGCCTACTCTAGCTGGCCATCTCTTGTTTCATCTGTCGAAAAAATTCTTAAAGGATTTGGAGATAATTATGTAATTAATTTTGCTTAACTACTTAAACAGGTAAATTTGCTCTTCTTCGAGATAATAATTCATTGGTATCACGTAGGGCTTGCCTTCGTGTATGCAGCCCAGATGACCGTATCCTACTTTGTGTAAGAGTTCGTGTATTTCTTTTTGCCCCATTTCATCAATATCTAACATTAGTATGTTCCTAAAGGTTTAGTTAATTAGTAGTACTCAAGAGAAATAGTCCAAGCTTTACATCTGTCATTAGATAGAGTCTATCGCCTCACAAATTTTCTGCCCGCTTAATTGATGCTTTTTTACCTGCAGCTACGCTAGCAACAACCAAACAGGCCGTGACTAGGGCGATCGGCTCCAGAGTTTCACCAAGCAAAATTGCCGAAGCTAGGAGCGTCAAAAATGGTTGCAATAACTGAATTTGGCCTACCCGGGCAACTCCACCAATTGCCATACCATGATACCAGGCAAAAAATGCTATAAATTGGCTAACAACACTTACATAAGCAAAACCGAACCAGGCTATCGGTGAAGCTATCAACCCTTGTTTTAATACAACAAGTATTGTTGGAACCACCTCGAAAGGAGCTACAATCACCAATGCCCAACTTATAACTTGCCATCCACCTAAAATCGGAGCTAACCGCCCACCTTCACCATAGCCAAAAGCTGCAGCAATTACAGCTCCAAACAAAGCTAAATCTGCGGGATGAAGCTGTCCAGCACCACTAATAATCCCAAACACAACAACGGTTGTACTACCGATAATGCTAGCAATCCAAAAGCTGAAATCAGGGCGATCGCCAGCTCGCAAAAACCCTGCTATCGCTGTTGCTAAAGGCAACAATCCTAACACCACAGCACCGTGGGCGGCAGGTACTTGCTGCATTGCCCAAGCCGATAGTACCGGAAATCCCAAAACAACTCCCAATCCGACAACTAATAAACTCCCAAGTTGCTGTTTTGAGGGAATGGGTTGATGCGTTATCCACAGAGTAAAGGCTGCTAGTATAGCTGCTACTAATCCACGTCCTAAACCTACAAAAAGCGGGTCTAAATCTATCACAGCGGCTCTGGTTGCCGGTAATGTCAAGCTAAATCCAACTACGCCCAAAAAACCGTAGATTAAGCCGATAGTTTCCGAATTCAAGTGAAGATTTTTCCAGTAGGATATCATTGACTCTCCAGTATCGCTCGATTTAAAATTTATTTACTTCCTTTATGAAGGAGGCGGTTGAAACCGCTTAAGAGTCAAACGAAGTTCGCCTGCGTCGGCTAATAGATAAAAAAGTATTCCAGAACTTACGCACTCCTTATGGCTACATTTTGCCCACTCTCACTCGATCGCCTCGCAGCATCGGCGACCTTCAAAGCGTACAAACTACTGGCATTATTCACGTACAAAGGCGTACCGTTTGACAAATATTCCAACACAATATCCGTGTCTTTGGCAAACAAGCCGCGCCGCGTTCCCACTTTGATTGTGCGCCGATTTTCTCCCTGAATTAATTGACCGGATTCTGGAGTGAAAACCAGCGTTCCTTCTTCTCCGTAGATGGTAAAAACGTTTTCCGACTGCCAAAAAGTCTCTCCTTTTCCATAAACAGCTTCAGCCACAATGCCATTGGCAAAGCGCAACTGTGCATTGCACAAACAAGCTTTGTAGAAATCCGGCTGAGTGTCCCAAAATTGAGATTGACAGTTCACGCTTGTCACTTCCCCAAACAAATCTGTAAATCGGTGTAGTCGCGAAATTGCACCAACTAAGGGAAACCCAAATAGCGAGTGTTGAAAAGTCCACCGCTGCGGTACGGAACGTTGAGGAGCAATAGTAACATAGCGGGCGTAAAAAACTTTACCGATTAATGGCAAAGATTCTTTGATTGCTTGGTGCAAACCGCCTAACAGTTCGATGTGTTCGATGTGAAGGAGTTTTTGCTTTTGGGCGGCAAGTTCGATCGCCCTTTCTGCTTCAGATACGTCTAAAGATAGAGGATATTCGACCACAACGTGCTTGTCATTTTCTAACGCGGCCTGGACGATCGCCCCGTGATCCCGATTCACCGTACAGACAATCACCAAATCTAAATCGTCTCTTTCTACCAGCTTGCGCCAAGAAACCGCAACTTCTGCCCCGAATCCTTGACAAAATGCTGCGATTTTATCCGGGGTGTGGCCCGCAACCGCTACTAAGTTCGATCGCCCATCAGCTTGAATTGTCTCGGCCCTCAACTTAGCGGCAAAACCAGTACCCACAATCCCCACGCGAATTGGAGAATTAATCGAAAAAACAGAGCGAGTATCAATATTAGTCATGGGATTTGAGATTTGAGATTTTAGATAGTTACAGACTTGCGGTGCAGGGGTTTAGGGTTCCATCGCCCCGATTTTAAGCTGTGGTTGTGGTGCGATTTATTCGATCGAGCCTTCAACACCTAAGTCTTGATGCGATCTAACTATACATTTGACTGCCTGCAGGGACTTGCCTTGCAGCCAGTCTTGCTGAAACTCGATCGAGACACCGCATACCAACAACCTGGTTTTTGTGCTGTACGGATCAAAACAAGATTTTTCCCAGAAACCGGCTTGTTTAGCGCAAGTCTTGCGGCAACAGTATCACACGGCTGAAGCCAACATAGGTATAAGTAATAAAGATGAAATTAGAAAAAGTTATAACTAATCCCATTCAAATTTTTTGTAAATAAGTGTTGCAACCTTGCTTCTTTCCCCTACTATCATAGAGGGAACGAACCTAAGACCTAACCTCAAAGCTAATAGAGCCTTGAAGGTTGCATTAGGAAAAATTATCAATCTTGTTGAATTTTTGAGAGGATTTAGTGCATGGCAACTTACAAAGTTACCCTCGTCAGCGAAGCCGAAGGAATTAACCAGACCATTGACGTTGAGGACGATACTTACATTCTTGATGCTGCGGAAGAAGCAGGACTCGACCTCCCCTACTCTTGCCGCGCTGGAGCTTGCTCCACCTGCGCCGGCAAAATCACCAAAGGCGAAATTGACCAATCCGACCAATCTTTCTTGGACGACGACCAAATCGAGGCCGGATTTGTCCTCACCTGCGTCGCCTATCCCAAGTCTGACTGTACGATCGAAACTCACCAAGAAGAATCGCTCTACTAAGAAAGGACGCTCTGCGTGATACCCTAAGAAACCCGGTTTCTCGTTTCCAAAATTAAGCTGAAATAGCGCAATTATGTTAAGAAACCGGGTTTCTGTGTCTAACATTGCAACAAAGCCGCCAGCAATCTGTCAATCCCATCTATGAATTCGTAGCTGTTTGAGCAGATAGCTGACCCAATAATTTTAGATTTTAGATGGCCGATTTTAGATTAACTGTGAAACCAATCTAGAATCCCAAGTCTAAAATCTAAAAGTTTTACGGCTAATATTTAGTCTCGCGTTGCGCGGACTTTGTTTGTTTAGTGGCGAATTAAATCGCCGACTCTTAGGCCGACTTCGATCGACTATTCGCGCCAAAATGTAATTGCATCGCTCAGAGGTACAACTTGAGCGCCGGGAAAATAAAAGCCCAGAATTCGATCGCCACTCCAGCCCAAATTAGCTAAATTGTAAGAGCCAGTCTGACTCATTCCCACCCCGTGTCCGAAACCGCCTCCGACAAAAGCATAACCGTTGAGAGTTTTGTCGGGATTGTAAATTGGTTCGAGGTAAAAAAGCGTGCTAATCGGCGGGTAAAAAGCATTGCGAATCTCGTCTTTGTCGATATCAATCGGGCCCAAGTCGGTTTGAACCTTCATTTTCAAAACTCGACCTGCGGCTGACCTTTCCGTCACTTCCACCTGACTGACAGTTTTAAAATTAGCCAGGGGGTGCTGTTTTTTCTGAAGATACTGTTTGAGAAATCCACCAATCGCCGTCAAGGAAGCTTGTTCGCGCCACCGAAACGTTTGTTCTTTTTCCTCATTAAACCCTGTTTTCAGAGTCATAAAGCGGCGGAAATTGTTTTCGTCAGACAAACTCTGCTTTGACAAATCCCAAATATTATTAGGCGAATCGACGATCGATCGCAAATATGGACGTTCCGCGCCCTGCCACACATCGTTAAAAGAGGCTGTCACGCCGCCGCTAGACGCGGAATAAAGCGCGTCTACTAGCTGATTTTCGTAAGTTAGAACCAAACCGCTCGTTTGGGCGATCGCCTTATCACTTTGCGGGTAAACCTCAGTCAAACCTAGATAAACTTGGCAGTTAATATCAGCGCACAACTCATAATTATCCACAGCAAACCGGCGCAAATTTCTCAGGGCGTAGGTTCTCGCCAAAATAGTTTGAGCGACAATCGAAGCGTAAGGCGAAAAAGCCCCAATTTCGTGAGGAACAACACCCCGCAAATAAGTTTCCGTCGGCACTTCATTGACTAAAGTATAAGTGCCGTAAGAATTTTTTTGCAGGCGCAAATTGCCACCATAACGGCGAGTTTGTTGAATCGCTTTTTCTGGTTCAGTAGCTGTCGCCTCTTGAGTGGTTTGTTCTAATACCTCAATCACATTTTTCCCCGCCGTCACATCCAACTCATTGCGGTTGAAACGAAAGCCATTTAAAACCCAAAATGCCTGGGGTATTTGTTTGATAACTTTGGAATCCAAAAAAGCTGTTGTGTTCCCTTGAGCTTGCAAGCTTTGCAACAGCCAGCGCCGCACTATAGGAGAGTTATAAACATCTCTTTTTGCCCAAACTTGCCAGCGCAAAGGTTGAGCAATTTCTACATCAATTCCCTTAGCCCGCCACTGATTGGCGCTATCTTCTGCACTCTCAAAACTGCGGTGGGAACTCAGAACAACTCGTTCTTCTACTAATGGCGATTCCAGAGGTTTATTAGCTATTTCTAGCTTGATGCTGGCAGTAGTTTTGGTTTCTGTGCCTTGAGGAGTTTTGTAAATTAATGTTAAGCTGTCGCCCGGTAATGCTTTCAGCGTCAGTTTATCGGTTGCTTTAGTGCCAAACCGCTGCACCACGCCGATTTTGATGGGTCGATTTTGGGGAGTTTGGGCGTATCCCGCAGCAATGAAAAGGGGCAACAGGCACAATGCGGCGAAAACAGTGCTAGAAACGCAGCTAAACCATTTGTAATTGGGAGTTGGAGGTGCTTGAGCGAACACGGTTGTCTGTCTCCCGATAGTTGAAATTTGGGGATTTTTCACTGTACGTTAGCACATTTGGCCGCTGCTACAGGGGAATTCCGGAAGATAAGGTGGTTTGGTTCGTTAAACCGATAGTCCGACAGGGGTTGAATTCCCTGGCGGACTGCCGGGTGGGCGGGAAGACTGGCGGACAAAAAGCTTAAGTTGACACGACGAAAGGCACTGGCGGTGTCCTGGCTGTGGGTAATATTAATTCCGATGCTACCGGATTTGATATGAAACGCAGCACTCGCAAAAGTTGCGATGCTTTACATTCTGTTAAACGCTAAGGTTTATTTGCACCTACCGACTGATTGGCTAATTATTTTTTCTGAGCACTAATCTCATCGCAGAGGTGTTTATCGCTTTCATCAGCATTATTCTGCAAATAGTCGTGCAGCCAATCGCAGCCTTGCACCAGCATTTCATCTAAACTTCTGATTTGCCACAACCGGGCTGTATTGTCCCCTGATGCCGTAGCGATGTATTTGCCGTCGGGACTAAAACGGACACTATTTACCCCCTCCTGATGTCCTTTAAATTCTTGTATCAGCTTGCCTGTTAAATCCCACAACCTTGCTGTTTTGTCCCATGATGCCGTAGCAATATATTTGCCGTCAGGACTAAAACTGACACTATTTACCCTACCTTGATGTCCTTTAAATTCTTGTATCAGCTTGCCTGTTAAATCCCACAACCTTGCTGTATTGTCCGATGATGCCGTAGCGATGTATTTGCCGTCAGGACTAAAACTGACACTCCATACCCTACCTGGATGTCCTTTAAATTCTTGTATCAGCTTGCCTGTGATATCCCACAACCGGGCTGTATTGTCCGATGATGCCGTAGCGATGTATTTGCCGTCAGGACTAAAACTGACACTATTTACCCAAGCTTGATGTCCTTTAAATTCTTGTATCAGCTTGCCTGTTAAATCCCACAACCGGGCTGTATTGTCCCCTGATGCAGTAGCGAGGTATTTGCCGTCAGGACTAAAAATGACACTATTTACCCAATCTTGATGTCCTTTAAATTCTTGTATCAGCTTGCCTGTTAAATCCCACAACCGGGCTGTATTGTCCGCTGATGCCGTAGCGATATATTTGCCGTCAGGACTAAAACTGACACTCGATACCCTACCTGGATGTCGTTTAAATTCTTGTATCAGCTTGCCTGTTAAATCCCACAACCTTGTTGTTTTGTCCGATGATGCCGTAGCGATGTATTTGCCGTCAGGACTAAAACTGACACTTATTACTAAATCTCGATGTCCTTTAAATTCTTGTATCAGCTTGCCTGTTAAATCCCACAACCGGGCTGTATTGTCCCCTGATGCCGTAGCGATGTATTTGCCGTCAGGACTAAAACTGACACTCGATACCCTATCTGGATGTCGTTTAAATTCTTGTATCAGCTTGCCTGTTAAATCCCACAACCGGGCTGTTTTGTCCGATGATGCCGTAGCGATGTATTTGCCGTCAGGACTAAAACTGACACTCCATACCGAATCTTGATGTCCTTTAAATTCTTGTATCACCTTGCCTGTTAAATCCCACAACCTTGCTGTATTGTCCCATGATGCCGTAGCGATGTATTTGCCGTCAGGACTAAAACTGACACTCAATACCCCCTTTTGATGTCCTTTAAATTCTTGTATCAGCTTGCCTGTTAAATCCCACAACCTTGCTGTATTGTCCGATGATGCCGTAGCGATGTATTTGCCGTCAGGACTAAAACTGACACTCCATACCCTATCTTGATGTCCTTTAAACCGATTTTGTTCTTGGATGTTGTCGAGAATCTGGTTGAGGACAATCTGGGGAGTAGATATCGGGTAATCTGCAAGAGAACGAACGTCTTTGACTGTAGCTTTCAGTTCTTTCCCAGCCTTCACGGCTGAGATTAAACCATCTATTTGGTTATTGTGCAACTCAAACAGTCTCAAAGAATCACTTGCAGCGCGCTCTAATTCGGTCAATTTCTGTGCTGTTGCTAACAACTGTTCTGCTTTCTGCCGCGCTTCTGCTAATATCTGATTTTCTGTTTCAGTCTGCTTGAGTTTTTGGCGTAATTCTAGTAATTCCGCACCGCGCT
This sequence comes from Microcoleus sp. Pol11C3, assembly GCF_036701485.1. NCBI lineage: Bacteria > Bacillati > Cyanobacteriota > Cyanophyceae > Oscillatoriales > Microcoleaceae > Microcoleus > Microcoleus sp. Pol11C3. The sequence goes on from NZ_JAUBQW010000018.1 coordinate 7,480, forward strand.
GTTTGCGGATGAAAGGCACTAAATAATCGTGGACAAGTTGGTAGCGTTCAATCGGAGTTGCTGGGACTTCTAACACCAATCCCGATTTAACGACAATCTCGATAACCAACTCTAATGTTTCTGACTCGCTTCCTAAATCTGCTGCTAACTCAGCCAGAGTTTTCTGAGGACGAGTGTTGTTTTCATCCGTCAGCAAGTACAAGACAAGTTCGGCAATATCTTTATTCTCCTGGCCGCAGTCTGCGATTACTTCTGCTAAAAATTCCTCAACCAGTTTGACCTTAGCCTCATCGCCAAGTTGCTGATATTCAGTCAGTCGAGTAATCTGCCTTTTTTCCAGTTGCATTCCCACGACTTGAAGTTCGATCGGCCGCACTTCTCCCACTTCACCTGCTAAATCTGCTACCAGTGCGTTTGCCAAATCATCGTCCAAGTAAAATTGAGATTTTTTTGTTAAAGTTTGAACAATAGCTTTCGCATCTGAAATTGAGAAATTTCCCACGTAATAGCAGATTTTTTTCGTGAGAATGTCGTTATCAATAATTGATAAATTGGTAGCGCGATTGAACTCTAACAAGTAGAAAAGATAATCTTCCCGCAGCGACAGGATAATTTTGAGGTCGCTAATCTGATTTAAACATTCAGCCAGAAAATCATATAACTTTTGCCTACCAATTGGATCTCGATAAGCAAAGAAAAATTCCTCAAACTGGTCAAAGATTAATACAGTTAATAAATTACGGTTTTGATTCAGTCGCAACTCTTTTAAAATAGCTGTTGGGGTGTCGATCGCCCCTGGCAAATTCACACCTTTTAATTGTTCAATTCCTGCTTTCAAACACTCACCGCAATCCCTCACCCAATCATGATATGATTGCAATAAAATAGGCAATATGTCCCGCGCTTCAAAAGTTGTCAGTTGCAGTGCCGGAACTAACCATGCCTGAATAATCGAACTTTTTCCTACCCCAGATTGTCCGTGAACGATCGTCAGCTTGCAAGCAGGTGTACGTATCCGTTGACTTATCTCTTTAATATCGCGAGATCGCCCAGAAGCTGCTTCAATTTCCTCAATAATTTCAGCTTTTGACTTACCGGATTCTAAACCGCTGTCAATTATTGGTTGCGGCGACTGCAAGCGGCTGGCACCGATAAAAGCTTGCAATCGATATTTGCTTTTAACTGCTTGTTGTTCGAGTTTAATGTGAAATGCTTTTAAATATTCGCTTTGCTCAAAATAGAGCGTTCTCAACTCTTCTAAAATCCTCAGATAAAGCTGCACGTCATCTTGAGGCTGCGTATTGTCTTTAGCCGCTTCTAAGTTCTTAACAGCCTCCGACTGTTGACTGAGATTTCGCTGCGCTTTTGCCCAAAGTAACAGATACAAACCATTCTCTTGTTGAGATACTCCTGCTTGTTCTAAAACCGATAGTGCTAATTTAGTTAATTCGCAAACTTTTTCCCACTGAAAACCTTGCAGCGCCACCTCAGCCAAAAATCCGTAATCTTCAGCTACTTGACTCGCAGTCCCGCAAGTCATGTGCATTGTTAAGGCTTTAATAGCTAATTTTTGTAACTGTTCCCAATTTTGTAAAAGTCGCAGAACTTCGCCGAGTTCGCTAATACATTTGGCAGCTAAATCATCTTGCTGTGCTTGCTCAAAACTCTCCAGAGATTGCTGCAAATACTTTCTAGATTCTTGCCAATAATCTTGACTTTCAGCCCGGTGCAATTCAGCTTTGCGGTTGTAAGCTTGGGCAATTTTCTGGCAGACAATTCCTTGCCTTTCCCACTGGGGATTTTGCTGCCAAAATGCCAAACTTTGCTGATAATGTTCTAGTGCTAAATCTATTTGATTTTTCTGATATTCAACTAAACCCCGAAGAAATTTCAAACTAGATTGCAGTTCCCAGTCTAATTCTTCTCCCAAACTTGGCAGGCCATTCTCCAGCGACTCAATTTCACAGTCATCTAATTTGAAGTCATCAACATTCGCAAAAGCTTGGTCTGCTTTTTGCCGCAACAAATTCATCAAATCATCGGGGGGCATAGTAAACTGAATTGGAGAAGGAGCCCAAGACTTCAGATCATTTGCCGATCGACTAAATTTAGACAGTACAGCATCCGTCACCCATAATATCAACGGAAAAGCCAAATCTTGTTTGAATTGGTCTCGCGCTCGATTAGCCCCCGCTAGCAGGTCATCAATCGCCACCACCGATTCTATACCGAAAACTATTAAAGCTTTCGGTGGGTGCTCTTGGACGGCATTGAGAATGGTTTGATAAAGTGTTTTGGTCGCAGGTTCGAGGACTAATTCTTGATATTCAACAGTCGATCGCGCGCGCAATTTTTCCAGCATTTCCGAACGCAAAGTAGCATAATTGCAGCGCACTATAGTTAAAGAAAAACTTCCTTGAAAGCGGGCGATTGTCCGTACTAAAGTAGAGAGCGATCGCTCGTTTTCTGCTGCAATATCTTGTGCTAGATTTGAGTTTACCATAACCTTAACAATTTTGCTGCTGCCACAGCTTGAATTTGTCAGTTTCCATCAACAGCGGATTCAGCGCAAACCAATTTCCTTGACTGTCTACATATTCAAAAACCCACAGATTTCGCAGCAAATCTTGGTATTCTCGATCTCCATTAATCCTTTGTTCTTTCACCACCTTAAAGAGTAATTCCCACTCATCATTATCAATGCCGCGACTCAGACTGTCGCGGGAATTCCGAATCACCGATTGCAACACATCTTGGGAAATTGGAGGGTCATCTTGCTGCAAGCAACCAAACAGCATCCCCATCAAGTTTCGCAAATGACCTCCACTAACTCGGCACAATCTATCTAAAGTTTCAGGAGTGTCAAAAACCTCGGTAATTAATGCGATATTTTCCTCTGGCAACACCACATCAGGAAAAGCCCGCGACATCACCATGCGCCGCAACAAATTCATGCCCTCAACACATTCACTACCGTCTTTGTTTTTTACTGGTACCATCGGCAAAACTTTTGGGTCAACTCCGCCCCCCAAGCGATTTTTCAAAATTTCACTTTCATTGCCAAAAATCAATTCCAACGGCAGCGTATAAACTAAATGACAATTCAGTTTTCGCAACTGATCTCCCCGGTCAATAAAGATATATTCTGGCAACGGTCGCCCGGCTGCATTGGGTCGAGAAACTATCCGGTCTAAGTTATCGACAATCACCACTAATCCTTTTTTACCGCGCTGCTTTAACTGATTAATTGCTACATCAATAATTTCTTGATTAATCAGTTCTAACATTTTATTCGCTTGCGGTTCCATGTACTGTCTCAGTTTAGAACGCAAGTCGGGATTGCTTTTGGTTTTAGCAGTGATTTTGGCAATGCCTAAAGGCAGAGAGACTTCCAGATTTCCGTCTGTATTGCCCTTATATTTACTGCCAAAAAGTTCTCCTTCAGCTTCTAAAGTCACAGGAGTCTGTAAAAAATTCCAACTGTTTTTTAAGAATTCTTTAAAACCCTGGGGCTGCAAGGAAATGTTGCCCTCTTCCAAACTTTGACTGACTCGCCGCGCGATCGCTAACATGATATCTGTCAAATCGAGATCCATTTCATCGAGGTCTTGTGTTGACTCGAAGTAAACTACATGAAATCCCTGATCTGTCAACTCTTTTTCCAGTCGCGACAATTCAGTAGACTTGCCACAACCAATATGTCCGGTAAACAATTGGCAAGTCGGTTTATCTCGTGCCAGACGGGTAATTGTCCGTTTAAGTGTGGTAATAACTTTTTCGCCGCGCACCTCAGCAAAATCAATGTAGTAGCGCTGATCTTCGGCATTGGCCAATATCAGGGAGTGACTGGGGTTGCAGGCGTCGCAGAATCGATCGAAATCTAGGTTCATAAAATTTTCTAAATTAGTTTTTGTAGTTATTGTAGGGTGGGTCACGCCTGAATGTTTTTACCAGAGACAAAACTATTTTCCGGGTAAGCACCCTACGGTTAGTTAGCTGACCACCCATACGTCGAAGACTATTAGTGTGAACCTGGATGCTGTTTCCAATATTGATAGGCGGCATAGGCCAAGGTGACAGCGCCCGTAACTATAGCTGCTTCATCGACCTCAAATTGCGGATGGTGGAGGGGATAATTCGGTTTGTCAGTCAGTCCCACTCCTAAGCGAAACATGGTTCCCGGTGCGTGTTCTAAATACATTGAAAAATCTTCCGCGCCGAGGGATGGTTCTGGTAAAATTTGGACGCGCGATCGCCCTAAAGCTTCTAAAGCCGCAGTTTCGACTAATTGAGTGAGTTTTGGGTCGTTTTGGACTCCGGGCACGCCGCGTTTGTAGGTGAGTTCGTACTTAGCGCCGTAAGTCCCGCAAACACTAGAAACAATTTGTTCGATCCAAGCCGGCAGTTCTTCGTGGGTTTGCGGATGCAGCGATCGCACGGTTCCCAATAATTTTACTCGATCGGCAATCACGTTCGGCGCTCGTCCGCCGTTAATTTGCCCGATCGTCAAAACCACGGGCCTCAAAGGATTTTGGGTGCGGCTAATTGCCTGCTGCAAGGTGGTAATTATCTGAGAAGCTATCCAAATTGCGTCGATCGCCTCGTGGGGACGCGCACCGTGGCCGGATTCGCCGATCACAATCAATTCTAGGTCATCTGCCGCCGCCGTCAGTGCCCCGTGGCGGATACCGACGCAACCGCCGGGAATGGTCGGAAAAACGTGCACTCCGAGGATGGCGTCAACATCTTCCATCGCCCCGTCTTTAATCATCCAGTGAGCACCTTGGGCAATCTCTTCTGCAGGCTGAAACAAGAAGCGGACGTGACCGGGCAATTTTTCTTCTAGCTGAGACAATATCATTGCTGCGCCCAAACCGACGGTGGTGTGGATGTCGTGGCCGCAGGCGTGCATGACTCCCTCGTTGCGGGAGGCAAATTCTAAGTTTGTGCGTTCTTGAATCGGTAAAGCGTCCATATCGGTGCGAATTGCCAGCCACCGGGACTCGCTGCTGTTGCCTTTGAGTTCGCCGAGCACTCCTGTTTTGCCGATTCCTTCGATCGCGCGGACTCCGCTGGATGCGAGAACTCCGGCTACGTAGGCGGCGGTTTGATATTCTTGGCCGCTGAGTTCGGGGTGGGAGTGGATGTGCCGGCGAATTTCTATTAAGCGGGGTGCTAGGGTGGCGGCTATTTCTTTGATGCGGGGAAGCATGAATTTAGTTGGGGAGTGCGGTACAAGTTGTAGTCAACTAGGGTAACGCATATGTTTGGGGGTGAACAGGGTTATAAGGCGCACAAGTGCGATCGGGCTTTTGGATGGCAATGCTATTTCGTTTGTGAATAAGATTTTTTTTTCTAACCGCAGAGGGCGCAGAGGACGCAGAGAAAAGAGAGAAAAGAGAGTTAGGTTGAAACGGGGAACAAAAGTCAATATTTTAGGTAAAATGCTGATTTTTAGTTGATGATTTCTGGTTGTGATATTATCAAAAGACCTCTTGCAAAAATGCTGAAACCCCTCCCCAACCCTCCCCTTAGTAAGGGGAGGGAGCCTAATTTTTCTTGCTTCCCCCCTTACTAAGGGGGGACTGAGGGGGGTGAGTTTTTGACTTTTGCAAGATGTCTAAACAGTAAATTTATTAAATTTATTTTTTATGATTAGCTTGGGATTTTGGAATGTAATAATTCTAATTACAGTCGCTTTGTTTCTCAAATTTAATTGGCGATTAGATAGCGAAAAAACAGCATGGCAAGATTCTTTGTTTTTAAAACATCCTTCGATCCAAAGGTTGACTCAGTTTTTTCGTCAACCTATTGTTAACTTTATTTGGCAAGCAGTTATTGTATTAGTTCTCACCCGATTTCTCTGTTATACGGGTTGGTTGGTTTACAATCTGACTAATCGACCGGATCCGCCTTACTGGGATTTTAAGTGGTTTTATGTAGCGAGTAGATTAGCCCATCAGCATTTGAGTCCCTTTAATGTGGAGGTGTTTAACATCGGTTTCTGTAGCATCACTAAAGTGTGTGGGTTTATTCCTTCTTTTGTTTATCCACCTAATATCATTCCTCCGCTGTGGTTTGTGGGCTATTTCCCGATGAAGACTGCATTTACAATCTGGACTTGGCTGCATCTTATTGCCACAGGTTTTGTTTTATGGGGAGCGAATATCTTGTTAGTGTCGCACTCACGAGCTTTTCGGACTATTTGTAGTATATCAGTTGCATTCCTCTACGGTTTTGTCTTCGATCTTCAAGTTGGCAATGTGGCAACTTTTATTGCCGTTATGCTGTTATGGATGTTTATTTATGCTAGAAAATATCGGGATGTAATTGCAGGATTTTTATTAGGGGTTGCCCTTTTTAAACCAACTTTAGTTATATTGTTTATTCCTTATTTTTTAATCAAAAGACGGTTTCAGCTAGTTTTTATATCTATAGTCACGGTAACTTGTTTGGCAGTTATAGGTCTAGCTGTAACGGGCAATTCTTTAACAGGATTTATACAGGATGCGACTCGTGGATTTCCACTCTGGCTCAACGATCCATCGAATAATGCTTATATTTCTATGAGTCGCCTTGATTTAAGGGTTATGGGGCCGAGATTTTTCCCGGATAGTCCCTTGGTGGCGAAGCTATTTTCTGACTTGATTGTTCTGCTGCTAGTTGGTTTAGTGAGTTGGTATTTTTACAAAAAACAATCTCGCAATGCTTGGTCAAAAAAGGTTGACTTATCTGAAATGGTGCTAATTTCTACTTTGAGTATTGCTATCAATTATTCTCAGCCTACCAGTTCTGTGATGTTAGCACCGGCGGTGGTTTTTTTGCTGAATGATTTATGTTTTCAGATTAAAAATTGTGCTTTCTCTAGGCAAAGAATGTCGGTTTGGTTATTGGGCGTTGGCTGTGTCATGGTGCAAACCGCTGTGATTCATGGCGGGCTGTTGGTGTTTCTAGGAAAGCGGTGGAACTGGAAGGGGGGGGAATTGCCTTATTTGTTTAAAGTAACTATTTTTTCACTACCGAGTTATGCGATTTTAGGCCTGACGTTAAGTGTTTTAGTCTTAGCAATTACATCTATTGGTCAAAAACAGGTTGCTGAATTTGACCCTTTGGATCAGGTTTCGGGTTAGAGGAAAAACAAAACCCACCTCCAACACAAAATAAACGGCCCGACAGGTTGGCAGTTGAGAATGACCCATCAGCGTAGAGATCAAAGGTTAATTGCTGCTGGGTTCATCTTCTGTAGTCTTTTTAGTTAAGTAAGCATCTACAGCTTCAGAGACAATCCGACTTACGAGATTGCTGACTGTCCGGTCTTCTTTCTTGGCCCAATCTTCCAAGACGTTATAGGCGTTTGGAGGAACGTAGCTGGTGACTCGTTTTAGGTTTTTTGCTGGCAAGTTAGGCAACTGGGAATTTACTTCATACATCGATCGTACTTTCTTTGTACGCCTCTTGCATAGTGACACACGGTGTGATACCGTGTAAATAGTCAAACACAAAACCCCCACCGGTCAGACTCGCAATCCTTCGGTGGGGGCTTGAACTCCCATATTTAGGAGGAAACTCTATGATATCACCGCCAAAGTCAGTTCCCGAACTGCTCCGGGAAGAAATTCCTGATGTACCTCAAGGGAAGCAACCGATTCGTTTGCTGTTGTGTGGCGTTCCCAAAGCGGTAGACAGCATCGTTAATCTGTTGCACATTTTAGGTTTTGCAGAAGTTGGGGAATGGAGCCCGCCTCTACCATCGCCGATAGCGGGTGAGGTAATTCGGATTTTAACCCGTTACTGGAAAGAATAATTGTTGAGGGCGATCGCACTTTTTTTGTGAAGTGCGATCGTCCTTTCTGTCTCATTGAAGAGCGATCGTTATTTGTCAAGCTGAAATCGCTACTTTTCTTGACAAATACTATAATCAATGGTAAGTAGTATCATAGGTCAATTCCATCAGAAATAACCGTTCTAGTTGAGCGTATAAAGCAGGAGCTAACTCAAATTGAGCAGGAAGCAGTTGAGGGACTAAATATTTGTAGAGCTATCCTAGAGAGCTTTCCAAACAATTTTACGGTGATTCAGCTTTCGGGATTTTTAAACACCTGTATATTTTTCGCAGACACGTCCAAAACACAAATTCAGGATCGCATAGAGTATCTCTCAGCAGTTGAAGTCCTGACAAATGAGAGAATAGAAGAGGTAGGGGAAGACTTGGCAATGGAGCTAGGTCGAGTGCTGGAAACTAAAATAAGAGTTAGTAGTGTTAAAGCCCGTTTGGAGAATTTGCAATGACACAAAAAGAACTAGATGACACGGAACTGCTAGAAATTCTGGAATTAGCAAGAGACACCGAACAGAAGGCTAGAGAAATGTGTCAAATGATCGCGGCTAATACGGCTAAATACCAAAAATGGTCTGAAGCTAAAGCTAAAGAAGCCGAAAAACAGAAACAACCCCAATGAGTAGGTTGTGAAAAGGGCGAGCGCACTTTTTTTGTGAAGTGCGATCGTCCTTTCTGTATCATTTAGGGCTTACCCATAAATACCAAAGAAACCGGGTTTTTCACGACAGTTAAAGGCCCGGATGCAGTATTTCGGTGAAAAACCCGGTTTCTGCCTCCAGGAGTACGATCGTCAGAATGTTTTAATTGGCGATCGCCAGCGCATCCGAAAACAATATAACAGAATTAATGCTTCTAACAAGCTTCGCATCCGCCGAATTGCACAAAAGACAGTAAAATATTCAGTATGCAGACACAAAAAGGCTTAACTCATGGAACCACTACTAGCAGCAGCTTTGGCAATTTCCACTATTCTGAGTACCAAAGCATTAGAAAAAGCCGGAGAAAAACTGGGAGAAACAGTCATTGAGCGAAGTGGTAAAGTTCTTGCTTCACTGCGGAATAAGTCACCTGAGACGGTTACTGCGATTGAATTTGCTCCAGCAGAATTAGACTATGCTAAAACAGTAGAAACTTTAAAAATCGAAGCCGATCGCGATCCTCAATTTGCTAAACTACTTCAAGAGTTAGTTGCAGCGGCTCAAACCGATCCCAATCCCAAGCTCTCTAACTTTATCTCTCAGCAACCCACAGTTTACAATGCTCAAAAGTTAGCAGATAACATTAAAAACGTCTTCCAGGGCAACACAATTATTGGTGGGACATTTTGACTAGAGTCACCCGCAGGGAATCGGGTAAAGTTTCTTCCCATCGAGGAATGGCAAGAAATCTGCCGTCAAAACCTCGCGGCACAAAAGCAACTCACCACCAACCCCTTTACCAACGCCAACGGGATGACACCGCAACTGGATGAGATTTATGTTCCCTTAGCGATTGTTGAACGCAAACCGTCCAAACCTCCCTCAAGGGATCGGCCAGAAGAAAAGGAAGAAGAAAAACTCATCCCCATTGCTGAAGAACGCTTTTTTGAGGATGTGTTGCGACAAGGGCAAAGCGAAATTAGCCAAGGGCGCAAAATTGCGATTATTGGCGAACCGGGTGCGGGGAAAACCACGCGGTTGCAGAAGATTGCCGATTGGATTTTAGAGCAAGATTTGGGATTGCCGATTTGGGTATCTTTGGCAGATTTAACCCAACCGACAATAACCCAATATATCGAGGATATCTGGCTCAAACAAACAGGTAAAAGCCTCACGATTGAGGAACTCACCCAACAGAAACACCGGATTTGGTTATTGTTGGATGGGTTGGATGAAATGACATCTAAGGTGGAAATGCGCCATGTTTCGGCACTGTTGGGGGGATGGGTGCAAGCGGCGCGGGTGGTGGTGACTTGTCGGGTGAATGTCTGGGAAGCGGATAAGAATGCTTTTTCCGGGTTTGATGTGTTTCGCAATTTGGAGTTTAACCCGGAACAGGTGAAGAAGTATATTCGCCGTTGGTTTGTGGGGATGGGGGATGCAGCGACGGGGGAGAATTTAGAGGTGGCGTTAGCGCAGTCGGAAAATTTCCGTCTCAAGAAGTTGATTCAAAATCCCTTGCGGTTGTGGATGTTGTGTCAAATTTGGCAGACGAGGGGCGGTTTACCGGAAACGCAGGCGGGGTTATACGGGCAGTTTGTCGATTGGGTGTATGACTGGAAGGAGGATGAGGAGATTTCAGACCAACGGGAGGCAATTGATACAGCCTTGGCGCGGTTGGCGTTGGCGGCGATGGAACAGAAAGATGAGGTTTCGCGGTTACGGCTGAGGGAAAGTTGGGTATTAAAGATTTTGGGAAGTCGTCCGATTTTTCAGGCAGTGATGAGGTTGGGGTTGTTGAATCGGGTCGAACGGTTTCCAGAGGCAATTTGCGTGTTTTATCATGCCACATTTCAGGAGTATTTTGCAGCGTTGGCGGTGGATGATTGGGATTATTTTTTACCTCGGAATCATATTAATTTTCCGGTGACGGGAAAGGAATATCGGATCTTTGAAGCGCAGTGGAAGCAGGTGATTTTGTTGTGGTTGGGGGGTGGGGATGTTGCAAGTGATAAAAAAGAGGAGTTTATTCGGGCGTTAGTTGAGTTGAGAGATGGATGTGAAGATTTTTATCGATATCAAGCCTATTTTCTGGCAGCCACCGCAATTAATGAATTTAAGGCTTGTTCCCTAGCTGCTGTGATTGTTAAGCAGGTGGTGAAGTGGGGATTTGGTTATTTCAATATTGAAAAACAGGAATGGGTAACTTATCTCGATCCGATTTCAGAAGAGGCGAGAAAGGCGATATCAGAAACCATTCGACAATTTGCTATTACAGAACTTATTGAAATTATTGAAAATTGCCAATATGAACATACCTCTTGGGGGGCGGCAAAGAGTTTGGGGAAAATCGACCCAGGAAATCCTCAAGCGATCGCAGCTTTAATCAGAATTCTGGAAACTACTGACAAT
>NZ_JAUBQW010000018.1:18469-58319 GCF_036701485.1 Microcoleus sp. Pol11C3
GGGCGGCAGAGAGTTTGGGGAAAATCGACCCAGGAAATCCTCAAGCGATCGCAGCTTTAATCAGAATTCTGGAAACTACTGACAATGAACTTACCCGTTGGGGGGCGGCATACAGTTTGCGGGAAATCGACCCAGGAAATCCTCAAGCGATCGCAGCTTTAATCAGAATTCTGGAAACTACTGACAATGAAGATACCCGTTGGCGGGCGGCATACAGTTTGGGGAAAATCGACCCAGGAAATCCTCAAGCGATCGCAGCTTTAATCAGAATTCTGGAAACTACTGACAATCAACATACCCGTGGGCTGGCGGCATACAGTTTGAGGGAAATCGGACAAGGAAATCCTGAAGCGATCGCAGCTTTAATCAGAATTCTGGAAACTACTGACAATGAAGATACCTGTAGGCTGGCGGCATACAGTTTGCGGGAAATCCGACAAGGAAATCCTCAAGCGATCGCAGCTTTAATCAGAATTCTGGAAACTACTGACAATGAACTTACCCGTATGGGGGCCGCAGAGAGTTTGGGGGAAATCGGACAAGGAAATCCTCAAGCGATCGCAGCTTTAATCAGAATTCTGGAAACTACTGACAATGAAGATACCCGTAGGCGGGCGGCAGAGAGTTTGGGGAAAATCGACCCAGGAAATCCTGAAGCGATCGCAGCTTTAATCAGAATTCTGGAAACTACTGACAATGAAGATACCCGTATGGGGGCGGCATACAGTTTGGGGGAAATCGGACAAGGAAATCCTGAAGCGATCGCAGCTTTAATCAGAATTCTGGAAACTACTGACAATCAACATACCCGTGGGCTGGCGGCATACAGTTTGAGGGAAATCGGACAAGGAAATCCTGAAGCGATCGCAGCTTTAATCAGAATTCTGGAAACTACTGACAATGAAGATACCTGTAGGCTGGCGGCATACAGTTTGCGGGAAATCCGACAAGGAAATCCTCAAGCGATCGCAGCTTTAATCAGAATTCTGGAAACTACTGACAATGAACTTACCCGTATGGGGGCCGCAGAGAGTTTGGGGGAAATCGGACAAGGAAATCCTCAAGCGATCGCAGCTTTAATCAGAATTCTGGAAACTACTGACAATGAAGATACCCGTAGGCGGGCGGCAGAGAGTTTGGGGAAAATCGACCCAGGAAATCCTGAAGCGATCGCAGATTTAATCAGAATTCTGGAAACTACTGACAATGAAGATACCCGTTGGCAGGCGGCATACAGTTTGGGGGAAATCGGACAAGGAAATCCTCAAGCGATCGCAGATTTAATCAGAATTCTGGAAACTACTGACAATCAACATACCTGTGGGCCGGCGGCATACAGTTTGAGGGAAATATTAACCACACCCAAACAATATGCAGATGTCGTCTCGGCCTTAAAAGACTGCCTCAGTAATGACGTTTACCAAAACAACTTTGACCGATTTGATGAATGCTACAAAGTCGTTTGGGACTGCGCCGCCAACCTGCCCTATCCCCAATTTTATCAAGCATGGCACGGTTTAACCGAAAACTAAACCTCCCCCCTCGCCCAACTCCCCCAACTTCTGCAAACCCAACTCACCGAAACCAACCTCCACGCCTTCCCTCCAACTCCTCTGCATCGACAGCAGCAAATTCGATAACCGCGATCGCCCCGCCGCCGACATCTACCTGCAACTAATGAAGTCGCAATTATCAAGGTGTTTCATACTTATGACTTAGGCGTATAAGTCGATCGCACTTGCAACTCCTTCAACTGCTTCTCATCAACCCCAGCCGGCGCATTAGTCAGCAAACAACCAGCCTGCTGCGTCTTCGGAAACGCAATCACATCGCGAATCGATTCCTCACCAGCCAACAGCATCACCAAGCGATCCAAACCGTAAGCAATGCCTCCGTGGGGCGGAGTTCCATACTCAAACGCATCCAACAAAAAGCCAAACTTATTGTAAGCTTCCTCAGTCGATAAGCCGATCGCCTCAAACACCTTTTCCTGAACTTCCCGCTGATAAATCCGCAGAGAACCGCCGCCGACTTCTGTACCATTTAACACCAAATCGTAAGCTTGAGCTCTCGCAGTTTTCAAATCATTAATATCGTCAGGATGCGGCGCAGTAAACGGGTGGTGCAATGCTTCCAAACGCTTCTCATCAGCGTTCCATTCAAACATCGGGAAATCAGTCACCCACAGCAGATTCATCTTGTCTTTGTCAATCAATCCCAATTCGTTACCGACGAACAAACGCAATCTATCCAAAGTCTTATTGACAGTTGTCACATCAGCCGCTGCGAATAACAACAAATGACCTGGTTGCGCGCCCGTGCGATCGAGCAATTCCTGTTTTTGTGCTTCCGTCAAATTATCCTTAATTGCGCCGATCGTATCAATTTCGCCATTCTCCCGCACCCGGATGTAAGCCAATCCCTTCGCACCCGCTTCGCTGGCTTCCTTAAACAAATCGCCGCCCGGTTTAATCCGCACATTAGAAATCGCCTCATTCCCGCCCGGAATCGGCAAAACTTTCACAATTCCGCCCGCAGCAACCGCCCCGGAAAATACCTTAAATCCCGAATCTTTCATCAAATCGGAAACATCGACTAATTCCAAACCGAAGCGAGTGTCTGGTTTGTCGCTACCATAGCGATCCATTGCTTCTGCGTAAGTCAAGCGCGGAAAAGGACGGGGCAATTCTACGCCTTTGACACTTTGGAAAATCTGGGAGACTAAACCTTCGTTTAATTCGAGAATTTCTTCTAAAGACATGAAACTCATTTCCATGTCTAATTGTGTGAATTCCGGCTGTCTGTCGGCGCGCAAATCTTCATCGCGGAAACAGCGGGCAATTTGATAATATCTGTCTAAACCCGAAACCATTAACAATTGTTTGAACAACTGCGGCGACTGCGGCAAAGCGTACCATTCGCCCAAATTGACGCGGCTGGGCACTAAATAATCTCTCGCACCTTCAGGAGTCGATCGAGTTAAAATCGGTGTTTCAACTTCAATAAAACCTCCCACATCTTCCAGGTGGCGACGCATAGCTTTGACAACTTGGTGGCGAAGCTGCAAATTGCGACTCATACGATCGCGCCGCAAGTCCAAATAGCGATATTTCAGCCGCAAATCTTCCCGCACGCTTTCGGTATCCGCCGTCGCCACCTGAAACGGTAACTGTTTGCGAACCGCATTTAACAACTCAATTTCGTCAGCATAAATTTCCACCTCACCCGTAGGCAATTTCGGGTTGAGGGAATCTTCGGGGCGGCTGGTGACTCGCCCGGTAATTTTAACCACGTATTCGCTGCGTAAAGCCTCAGCCCCGTGATAGGAATCGGGGGTGCGTTCAGGATCGCTGACAATTTGCACAATACCCGATCGATCGCGCACATCCAGAAAAATCACCCCGCCATGATCGCGGCGGCGATCCACCCAGCCGTAAAGGGTGACAGTCTCTCCGATGTGTTCGCTTCGCAGTTCGCCGCAGTAGTAAGTTCTCATAATTGGGGGTTGTGGACTAAAAATAAAGCTTTTTAATTATGCAGTATGCCTGAAACAGTTGCTGAATGCAAATGCAGGTTCAATAGCTAATAGCCCGCTGGGGGTTCAAAACCCGGCGGGCTGTACTTTAGACTTATTGCACAAATCATTGATTGATAGGTCAACCGCAGATGGAGGCAGATAAACGCAGATAATTCCCACAATAACAAACGAATGCCTGCAATTGATGTCTCATCAACGATCGCCAGACTGTTGTGGCAAATCTTCTAGGAATCTCCGCGATCGCTGCGAGACTTGTCAACAAACGCCGTCAGCGCGTTCCACGCAGACTTAGCCGTCTCTGTCAAGCGAGTGCCGATCGACTCAATTTGCCTCACAATAAGGTGCCAATTCTTTTCAGCTTCCGTGTGAATGTGGTCAACAGCTTGTTCGATGCGATCGCGTTCGATCAATTTATTTTGTTCCACCGCTTCTCGCGCTTGTCGCACTGCTTTCAAATAAGCTTCGCGACTGACTTCGCCGGCATCTTGCACCTGCGCTTGCGCCCGCGTTTTAATCGCATCCACCACCAGCCAATTTTTCTCAGATTCTTTTTTAATCAGCCTGACTGCTGCTGTGACTCTCTCGTGGGCAAGTTCCTTATTTTCTTCGATAGCCTCGGAGGCCTTATTCACAGCTTTTAAATAAGCTTCGCGGGTGAGTTCGCCCGCTGCTTGCACTTCGGCGGCGGCGCGTTTTTTAATTGCTTCAAACAACGCCGCAGTTTCTGCGATCGCCTCATCAGTCGCGTCGGGCATCTCTTGTTTGACGATCGCCGTTGTTTCGAGAGTTGCCTCTAAAACTGGTTCTTCGGTTACTTTTGGATCTGTCATATCAATCTTCTCCTGTGGTAGTAAACATTTTGAAAAAAACTAACAGTCCCCGGAGGCAAAATTTGTATGTGTAGCGCCAGAAGCAATTCTGGCATTTAATACTTTGTACCTGTAGCGCCAGAAGCAATTCTGGCATTTAATAAGAACTAGGCAATTGTTGTTCCAGCTTTATCAACTTTTGTATCCGCGCTTACCTAGTTGGAATGACCTCAGTTCTATTACATTATATCTACCAAAGTTGATCTCGTGTGTAGGATACCGCCAACTTGCAGGTACGGTTTAGCGCACTTAAATTTGCGATAAGTCTCTATACCTAAAAAAACACACACTAATAAACTTGGTTTCTCACCACAATAAAACGGGCCAATTTAATACTTTCAATTTTCCAACTGCAAATCTTCGCTCTCGTCCCTATATAACAAGTGGTGACATCTTTGAGCGTGCAGTAAAGATTGAGGAAATTCGTACTGAGATAAAAGGATATCTTCGAGCGCAACTTTCATTTGATTGGCGCAGATATGTGGCGGCACTTTGCCCATTCCCGTACCCATGCCGGGAATAGCGATCGTTTCAATGATATGTTTGACTGGCGTTCCATCTGGGACTGAGCCAAATTTTACGAGAGTCAAAATTGCGCGGGTTGCTAGATAAACATTTACTGTTTCTCTTAAAACTGTGGGAACGCGCATAATTGGTGCAGCGATTAAATAGGGAATTTCAGCATGATCGGTGTCTACAATTTCTGCCATTCCTACTAAGAGTTCGCCATGATGTCGAGCCTGAATTAGTTTTTGCAAGCGTTCAAGAACCTGCCCTCCAAAATATTCCGAAATTTCTAAATCTAAGCCGTAGTCCATGAAACCAAAACTATTCCCCGGACTAACAATAGCATCGCATTTTACATCAAATATTGAACCGTGATGTATCTTTACATTTTCCATACTGCCGCAAGTGCTTTCCCACGCTTTAACTAAACCATCGTCTAAGGTAGCCAGCACAATTTGCATAAATACTCTCTCTTAATTTTAATTGCGAACAGCTAGACCGAGCGCCAATTTAATCCTACAATACTTTCCATAAGTCCGCTGAATCTCGAACTCATCTCAATTTTAACTAGCAAATGTCCAAGAGCTGTATGCTGCAAGACCCGAATCTCCGCCACCCGATCGCAATTAGTTTAGGTGCCGTTGCCGGCGCTTTGAGCCGCTATTATATCACCTTGTGGTTTGCCAGCCGTTTCGGTACGGCTTTTCCCTACGGAACTTTTTTTATTAACATCACGGGTTGCTTGGCTATGGGATTTTTTATCACCCTCGCTTTTGAACGGGTGGCGACTATTCCGTCGGAAGTCCGGTTAATGGTAACAACGGGCTTTTTGGGAGCTTATACTACTTTTTCAACTTACGGTTTAGAGACGAATGTCTTGTGGCGCGATCGATCTTACAGCATCGCCGCTTCTTACTGGGCTGGCAGTGCCATACTCGGAGTAATCGCCGTTCAGTTTGGTATCATTTTAGCACGAATTGGTAAATAGATAACATCGATGATTTGTGAAAATAATACCAGTTAAAAAAAAGAATGCAATTGTAGGCAAACACCCGACCCATAGAGCATCAGTCTGTCGATTTGATATCGAGTTTTTGGACAATACCGACGACATCTTTCTCTCACACCCTTAACCTAATACAGTGAGGGGTTTTAACTGGGTTGCCACCCTGTCAGGTTTAGGTATAATGATCTGTACTGCCTGGTGTTTTCCGACTGAGGGGCTAAAGTCTTCAAGCTGTTTCCCTATCTTGTTTTCAGTTTACTATTTATCGGTCAATCTCACGTTTAATAAATAATGCTTCTTGGGATCCGATATCGCTGTTCTAAAAAGAACGGTTAACAATTTAAACAGCGTTTGGTGCGTTTATGCTCGTACATAAGTTTGTCAGCTTTTGCCACCAATTGTTCTAAGGAAAATTCATTATTTAAATCCCCAGACTGCACACCAAGACTTATTGATATATAAGCTCGCTCGGACTTTTGATTAAAGCGCTCTATATTTTCTTGCAGCCGAATATAAAAATTATATAAATCACCCGAAAACGTAGGAATAAATACAGCAAATTCATCTCCTCCCAGTCGAGCCACAATATCCGCATCACGAAAGGTTTGCTTCAATATTTGAGCTGCATCAACGATTACTCTGTCTCCCATTTCATGTCCGAAAGTGTCGTTAATTTTTTTCAAACCATCTAAATCAGCGAACAAAATAAAATAGGATGTGTGCGTGCGTCGAGCAATTTTTAGTTGTTGGTCTGCTAGTAAAAAGAACCCCCGTCGGTTATATAATCCAGTTAATTCATCGGTCACGGATAGCTGCCTTACTTCTGCTTCTGCCCTCAGACGTTCCTCGATTTCGTGTTCTAAACGTTTATTTTGTTCTATCAGTTGTTGGCGTTGCTGTCGGATCAGTAATTGATTTTTTACTCGCATCAGCACTTCCTGCTCTTGAAAGGGTTTGGTAATATAGTCTACACCGCCCAGTTCAAAGGCTTGTACCTTGTTTTCCACTCGTTCGAGCGCACTGATAAAAATAACCGGGATTTCAGCACTCGCTTCAGATGCTTTTAACTTTTTGCAGACTTCGTACCCATTCATCTCCGGCATATTGATGTCAAGTAAAATCAGAGCCGGCGGGTCGCGATGAACACCTTGGAGTGCCATTCTACCGTTGAGGGCTTTACGGACAATATAACCCTGTGACTCTAGGATTTTAGCTAACAACCGCAGATTGTCTGGCGTATCATCCACGATCAGAATATTCGTTTGGGCCGCCAGTTTGAGTAGAGTAGTCATGGTCTTATTCCTAAGTCTTGGTGAGAGTTGCGATCGCTTCAAGCTGAAAGTTATCGACCAAAGAAGTCATCGCCTCGATGAAATCTTGTTGATCCTTGGGAATTTGAGTGATAAGTTGATAAAGCTTATTATCACTAAGATCGAGTGCTGCTTCATGAACTTCTGCAATCCACTTGGTTGGCATGGTTTTCAACCCAGGAGTAAATATCTTTGGTGCCGAAGTTGATGAGTCTGGCGAAACTTTTTCGGCGTAGCAGTAGCGGACGCCCAAGTGATGAGCTATTTTGTCGAATAGTGTGTCTTCAGTAAAGGGCTTGGCAATGTAGTCATCGCAACCGACTTCCAGGCTGGCGATACGATCGTCTTCAAAAGCATAGGCAGTGAGGGCAATGATGCGTGTAATTTGTCTTTTGTCCTGTGACATTTGCCCTGAGTTATCTGCTGATGACTCATGACTCATGACTAATGACTGTTGCGCTCGAATCTGTCTCGTCGCCTCATAACCATCCATGACAGGCATTTGAATGTCCATCAAAATCAGGTCAGGGTGCCATGTTTGCCAATGATCGATCGCCTCTACCCCATTTTCCACCGCACACACATCAAACCCAACTGACTCCAGCAGCGTCACCAGCAGTTGCCGATTTTCTGGAACGTCTTCTACTACTAGAATTCGGTAGATAGGTTGGCCAGGTTCGATCGCGATAATCCGATCGCTAATTTCAGGTTCCTCTAAATTAACGGAATCTGGTAGTTCCAAAACGACTTGGCAGGTAAAAGTCGAGCCTCGATTCAGGGTGCTTCGCACGGTGATATCGCCTCCCATCAAACCCGCAAACTCACGACTGATAGATAATCCTAAACCTGTTCCTCGATCGTGACGACCGCGATTTGTTTGCATGAAAGCGTCAAAAATTGATTCTAAATCTGAGGGAGAAATGCCAGATCCGGTATCCTCAACTTCGAGACACAGGGTAATAGTTGGTTTAATATCGGGTGGATTAGTGGCGCGATCGCGATTTGTGCCGGATGCCATATCATCTGATGAAAAAGCTCGTCCGCGTAGCACTATCTTTCCTGCTGTTGTAAATTTGATCGCGTTCCCCAGCAAATTAATCAAGATTTGACGAAGTTTTGCTTGATCGCCACAGATATAACGCGGGACAGTAGCATCCCACTCGCTGCTCAAATGTAACCCTTTCTCAGACGCTTTGAGGGTGAACATCTCGTTAATAGAACCCAGCAGTCGATGCAGATTAAAACAGCTTTTACTCAGCACCAATTGCCCTGCTTCAATTCTAGACATTTGCAAAACATCGTCGATCAATGTCAGCAGGTGTTCTCCACTACGGGTAATGATCCCTAAATGTTCTTGAAATTCTTCTGGAATATAGGGGCTGCGGTTCATAAGCTGGGTAAATCCCAGAATGGCGTTGAGTGGCGTTCTGAGCTCGTGGCTCATGTTGGCAAGGAACTGGCTTTTGGCACGGTTGGCTATTGCTGCCCTTTCTGCAGCGTGTTCTAGAGCAGCTTGCGAAAATTCTAACACCGCCAGCATGAGGATATGTCTCATTTCGGCGGCAGCTTCTAACTCTGCAACCTGCCACGGATAAGACATATCCCGCACTGTCTCTTGCCACAGTTCAAAGGATTGGCGGGGACACAGGTGCATTTTTCCAATTTCGTCGATCGACACAGCATCCTGTGGATTACCTGCCCAGTTTATGGTTTGAATTTGTTCGGGTCGGAACCAAAGGATGTGGTATGACTTTTGTATGGCGTAGGATAGGAAGATTGAGATTGCTAAAACACCGCTAGCTCGCTCTTTGAATTGCTTGGCTTGGGGATACAACTGAGACAAAGAAGCTGTTGCAAACACTCGTTCTTTGTTCTGTTCCAGTAACCATTGCAGGAGTTCGTAAACCTCAGCTTCAGATGGTGTTTGACCCACCAAGGTCAGACGACCATCGAGCATAATTGCAGCTCCCTGAGCCTGAACTAAATCTAGCAATTGAGAAGCATTTTCGGTCAATACCTGTTCGATAAAATTAGAATCTTGCCGGAATGCCTGCTGAAGTTGATCCTGAATAGTTTTCGCCTGCGATCGGTAAACGTTCAATTCTCGCTCTTGCAGATGTACCAGTTCGATCGAGGCAAATTGTCCTAAAAATTCACAGGTTTTGCGAGTTTCGTAATCTACCAATCGCGGGCTGTAATGGTGACAGGCAATTAATCCCCAGAGGCGCCGATCGTCAATTAACGAAATCGTCAGTGTCCCAGCAACTCCCATATTCTGCAAATATTCAATGTGGTAGGGAGATACTCCCCTTAACACACACGCACTTAGATCCTGGGGTATATCAGTTACGGGATGCTTGGTGGGAATTAGGCGGGCCGGGGTGTAATTGATATTGGGAATTTGGCGCACCCAGTTGCGGTAAAACAATTTACGGGCGGGTACGGGAATATCGATCGCCGGGTAATGCAATCCCAGGTAGCTTTCTAGATAGCTTTCTTTCTCTTCAGCAATCACCACCCCATGGTCATCGGCTTCAAAGCGATAAATCATCACGCGATCGAACCCGGTCAGGGCTTTTACTTCTCTAGCAATGGTTTGAGCTAAATCCGAAAGATCGATCGCACTGCGAAAGTTGAGGATAACTGTTTGCAGACGCTGATAAAAATCGATTGAATGATTATTTTCAATAGTTAAGTGGGGTTCGAGCTCCAGAATTAACTCATCTGGTAGCTGATGCAGTGTGCTTCTAAAGGTTTGAATTTTGCCTTCTTTTAGAGGTATTTTTAGATCAAAACTATTATGAATGTTGAGTTCTTTCTGATTGAGATACCTGACCATTTCTTGTACTTGATCGTGACCCCATAAGCCGGGCAATGGCTGACCTAGCAAATCTTCGGCAGAAATGCCAAAAAACTGTTCAACATTTTCGCTAGCTTGTAAAATATTGAGGCTGTTTCCTTGCATCAATAAAACGATTCCGTGGGGCTGAATCTGACCGGGAGCATACACGGATTCTTCACTGCATTCTTCTAAACTTGTTAAATTGAAAGAAGTGATTTGGGATAATTGGGCAACGTTTTGATCCATTTTATGTCACTTATAATCAATAAAAATTAAGCATTCGTTTTTGTCAAAAACTACCAAAAAGTGGTTTTGTTTCTGTGCACTGTTCCTAATTACCTAGTCATAATCTAACCTTTTACTGCTGAACAGCTTATGAGTCCAATGGACAAATTTCCGTTTAAAAATTACCTTTAATTACATTAAGAATTTGCTCAAATTGATACTGGTTGGCGAGTTCCGTCAGATGAGTACCGAATTGAGCGAGTTCTGAGGAAAGTTGAGCTACCAGTTCAACGATCGCAACATCATCCCCACATAAAGCAGCATCTTCCAACTGAACCAGCCATAATTTTGGTAATGTCGCCAGAAGCGTTGGATCGAGGGAATCTGAAACGGGAGAGGCAACAGAACAGAGGTAAGAAGGAAAACAATCTGTTCCCCGTTCCCCGTTCTCTGTTTCCTCTTCCTGATATACATATTCTAAACCCAAGTATTCCGCCATCTTGAGAAATAGGGTCTGTTCCCCGAAGGGTTTGCTGATGTAGTCGTTGCAGCCAGCAGCCAAGGCGAGAGCGCGATCGCTCTGGGAAGCTTGGGCCGTAAGTGCAATAATGATACTGTTCTGTCCGTCTTCCATTGCCCGAATTTGCTTCGTAGCTTCGTATCCATCTAACACGGGCATCCGAATGTCCATCCAGGTGAGGTCGGGTTGCCATTGTTGCCAAATCTGCACCGCTTCCTGTCCGTTGGTAGCTTCTTTTACTTCTAATCCTAATTGTGTCAGTAATCTGACCATTAGCAAGCGATTTTCTGCTTGATCGTCAACCACCAAAATGTGATGATCCCCTTGACCGGGAGCCAGCCCAATCACGAGGCGATTATTCTCTTCTGGTGTAACATTAACTCCACTGATGGGGCTGACGGGAAGGGTGAAGGTGAAGCTACTCCCCTCTCCCAGAGTGCTGCTGACAGAAATTTCTCCGCCCATGAGTTCCAACAATTTGCGGCTAATGGTTAGGCCTAGCCCAGTACCGCCGGTCGATCGCTTCCCAGCTTGAGCTTGCACAAACGCATCGAAGATGGTACTAAGCTCAGCCGATGCAATCCCTACACCTGTGTCAGCGACTACAAACTGGAGAATCGGCCGAGTTGTGGTTAATGTTCCTGTACCGTCCCCCTCAATGCTAACTTGCAAAGTAATGCTTCCCCGATCGGTAAATTTGATGGCATTACTCAGCAGATTGAGCAAAACCTGGCGCAGTTTTTGAGCATCGGCAAGCATAAATTGGGGAACTTCTGGCGCAATCTCGAAACAAAGGTCAAGTCTTTTAGAACTTGCTCGTTCCGCCAACATATTTCGGAGGGAATGCAGCAGGGCAATTAAGTCAAACCCGCTGTCTTCAACTGTGCAGTGTCCCGATTCAATTTTCGAGAGATCCAACACATCGTTAATCAAACTCAAGAGGTGATCGCCACTGCGACGAATTGTTTGCAGGTCTTCTTTTTGGTTGGGAGTTAGGGAGGGGTCATGGGTCATCACCTGGGCAAATCCTAGAATCACGTTGAGGGGAGTGCGTAATTCATGGCTCATATTGGCTAAAAAGGCACTTTTTGCCAAGTTTGCTGCTTCTGCGGCTTCCATTGCGTGCTGCAGTGCGAGTTCTTTTTGTTTGCGATCGCTGATGTCTTTGTGCGTTCCAATCATCCGTAAAGGCTTACCATCTTCATCGTAGGCAACGACTTTCCCGTAGTTAGCGATCCACTTCCACTCACCTGACTTGCAACGCACACGATAGTCAAAGGCATATTTGAGAGTGCTATCTTGCAAGTTACTATTGAGAGCCTCAAAAACCCAGAATTTATCATCAGGGTGAATCATCTGTTCCCAGACGTTGGCATCCATCACCAACTCACCTGGCTTGTAGCACAGCATCTCCTGGTAGTAGGAATTAATGTAAATTTCTCCCGTTTCAATTTTCCAATCCCATAGTCCATCTCCAGAGGCTTCTAGTGCCAGCATTAAGCGTTCCTCACTCCGTTGTAAAGCGGTTTCCGCTTGATGTTGTCGTGTCACATCGATCGCCACACCACCTACTAGCATTTGCCCAGATAAGTCGGGGATGAGAAATTTGTAAACCAGAAACTCACCCAGGCTTCCATCTCGACGGGACGCAATCTCAATCGTTTCAATTAGCTCGTGGGTTTGAGCAACCATTTGGATATTGTCTAGAAATTGTTGGGCGATAGCGGCGGGGTAAAGTTCAAAAATGGATTTTCCAATCACATCGTCAGTGGGTAAATCGAAGGTATTGAGATAAGTCTGGCTGGCATAGAGCATCACGCCATCTCGATCGGTAATCCAGGCAGAGGCAGGGCTGTGATTCATGAAGGCTTGGAAGCGAGTTTCACTCTCTCGGAGTGCCTGTTCTGCTTGTTGGCGTTCTGCTTCAAGGCATTTGCGTTCGGTGATATCCCGGCAGATACAGAAGTTCATCATTTCCCCTTCTAATTCTACCCGATTCCAGCTAATTTCCACATCATAGACGGAACCATCTTTGCGGCGATGTCGAGTCTGAAACAGAGGAATAATCTCGTCTCGGAGGATGAAAAGCTGTAGTTCTTCTTTTGTTAATTGAGCATCCCAATCAAAGACACTCTGATGCAGGGTTTCTTCTAGGCTGTAACCCAGCATCCGCCCAAAACTGGGGCTGGCTTCGACGACTTTTCCGAGGCGATTCATGACCACAACACCATCCATTGAAGTGTTGAAAAGTGTTTTAGTCCGCAGGAGTTCCTGTTCTAGGGCAAGTTCTGCTTTTTTGCGATCGCTAATATCTTTCATGAAGCAGTAATGCCCCAAAAATTGATGCTGTTCGTCGTAAGTTGAAATCATCACCACTTGTTTGTAAAAAACCGAACCATCTTGACGAACCCCTTTCGTTTCAACTTCAGCTCTGCCCTCTTTCACCATCAGCCAATAAGCTGCCACAACTTTTTCCAACTCATCGCGATCTACGGTCTTTTCCCAGGACATCCCCATCATTTCTTCTTGCTGATAGCCTGTCATGTCAGCATAAGCTTTATTAACATAGAGGTAACGCCCTTGTACATCCAGCTTGGAAATGCCGGACACCGCATTTTGCATCACCTCACTCATTTCTCTACGCTCTGCTTCTGCGTTTTTGCGATCGGTGATATCTTGGGAAAAACAAAGTAGGTAATGGGGCTGATGCTGCGCGTCGTAAATGGGAATCTTTACCGTATGCAGCCAACGTTTTCCCAGACAATGACTGTCAATGATTTCTTCAAGAATATCCTCAGTCTTACCTTTCTCAAAGGCTTCTCTATCCTTTTGGTCAAAAAAGATAGCCTGTTCTGTTGGAAAAAAATCATAGCCACTTTTGCCGATCGCTTCTTCGGCTGAGATGCCAAATAACAGTTCGCTGGTTTTATTCCAAAACTGAAATACGCCAAACCGTTCAGGCTGTGCGTCCTTAACAAAAACCGCCACCGGTAAATTATCTAGCAGTGCTTGTAAGAAATTGCGAGTTTTTTTAATTTCCTGCTCTACTTTTTTGCGTTTACTAACATCAATAAACGTAACTACAACTTGTGTAATTTGACCGTTTTGATCGAACTCCGGGTAGGCATTAACTAATACCCAAGTACAACTATCAATTTCTTTATTAATTCCTAAAACAAAATTTTTGAGGGAATTTCCAGTGGATAAAACCTGATTAACCGGATATTCCTCTAGGGGCATAACGCTGCCATCTTCCCGCACAAAATGCCAGGCCGGCGATATCGCGGTTTTTCCCAGCATTTGATCCATTGAAAGCCCTAGTAATTCACCGGCCGTTTCATTACATAATTGGATGCTTGTATCTATCCCATGAATCACAAAACCCGCATTTAAGTTATCGATCAATTGCCGATATCTCGCTTCGCTTACCTGTAAATCAACTTCAGCTTGCTTCCGCTCCGTAATGTCGGTGTGAGAGCCAGCCATCCGAATTACTTTACCTGCATCATCCCAAAGTGCCTGACCGCGATCCAACATCCATTTGTAGGAACCATCTTTGCAGCGAATGCGATG
The DNA here is from genome assembly GCF_036701485.1 of Microcoleus sp. Pol11C3. Classification (NCBI taxonomy): domain Bacteria; kingdom Bacillati; phylum Cyanobacteriota; class Cyanophyceae; order Oscillatoriales; family Microcoleaceae; genus Microcoleus; species Microcoleus sp. Pol11C3. The sequence continues at coordinate 32,860 of NZ_JAUBQW010000018.1, forward strand.
TTCTGTGATATAGAAAGGAGTTTTTTTGGCAAAATGGTCTTGAATGGCTTGCATCACCCATCCCAAATCATCGGGATGTACCCGATTAGCCCATTCGTCTACAAGGTTTTGGATTTCGTACTCTTCATAGCCCAGGATTTCCTTCGAGCGACTAGACAAGAATATCTCGTTGGTTTCAACATTCCAATCCCAAATGCCGTCATGATTCCCGCGTACAGACAGTTCCCAGCGTTCTTCACTTTGACGTAGTGCTGCTTCTGCTTGTTTGCGGTCAGCAATATTCCGGGCAATCTTTGAGGCTCCAATTATATTCCCTGCTTGGTCTTTAATGGGGGAGACACTCATGGAGACATCGATTAATGTTCCATCTTTCCTCAGCCTCTTTGTATCGTAGTGTTCGATGCGTTCTCCTCGCTGGATTTTTGTGAGAATTTCGTTTTCCTCATCTCGATAGTCTGCGGGAATCAGTTTTCTCCCTGATTGCCCTACTATTTCTGCCGCTGTATAGCCAAAAATTGTTTCTGCTCCTACATTCCAACTTGTAACTACACCCTCTAAATCTTTGCTGATAATGGCATCTTCCGAAGATTCAACGATCGCAGCTAGTCGGGCGATCGCAATTTCTGCCTGTTGTCGCTGGTGAATTTCCCATTGCAACTGGCGATTGGCTTTTTTGAATTTATCGACTTTGCAATAACTAACTTGTGCGAGATAGACGACCCACATAAGCAGCCAAACTAAAACTAAACCACCAATTAATACAACTCTAGCCCAATAAAACTTGACAGTTTCTACTAAATCTAAAGTTGGACCAACATCTATGCGCCAGTCTACACCATAGGCTTTCACTACAACTGTTTTCAGATCTGAAGATTGAGAAAAAATCTTTTGACCGTAGATCAAATCTGTGCCCGCATAGATAGCCACATGATACCCAGGGGCTACTTTTAAAATAGTTTCAAATAGAGTTTTAAACTGAAAAACTCCTACAATCAACCCATCAAATCTTTCCCCTACAAACAAAGGAAAACTTGCTATAAATCCTGGACCCCCTTGCACAAGTAAAATATTGCGACTTAAGATAGGTTGACGCAAATCACGAGCCACTTGCCAAGTGATTTTGTGACGCAGTTCTCCATTAAAATTTAGGTTTTGCGCTGCCTCATTCCCAGCCGGTGGCACAACCGATCGCACTTTAAATGATGGATCGACCAATTCGATCGCCTGATAACCGTAGAAATCCTTTACATAAGCCTCAGCATCGGCTTCCCAAAGAGCCTGTGGTGTACCGCCATTGGCTTCCCAGCGATTCGCCATTTGCCGAAGTGTCAGCACCCGAATTGATAATCCTTCGCTCAGTTGTGACTGAATCGCATTGGCTTGCTGCTGAATTAACTGCTCAATGTGAATTTGTCCGTTGATGGTTAGCTGTTGCCACGTAAATAAAACAGCAAGAGAAGCCACCACACCAAGCAAAAGAGGTAGCAATCGTTTAAGTGGTGTTTGGTCTAAACTTATAATTACTTTGCGTCGAGGGATTACCATAAATTAAGCGATAGATAAATAGAGGTGTCTTCAATTTTTTGGGCTATACTTGGGTAATTTAATGATGCAAGAAAACTAAGTATTGAGCCTGAAAACCAGTTAGCTATCAGGCACTCCCTAAACTTTATACCCCCTAAGTTGAGCTGTTAAATTCCATCGGTAAAGAAGGTTGTTCCTTAACCCCTAGCCCTTTAACTAGATTTATAGAGGGCGATGAGCCACCTCTGTTTAGATTGTAAATAGGTATTTTTTGCCAACATTGGCGACAAAACCAGTAGAGTTTGTGAGCGCAAACGTGACGCAGCATTTGATTCGAGCAGCAGGGGCAGTGTGTCATAAAGACCTATTTTTTAACTAAAGGGTATTTCACTCTTGTTGCAAAGTGCTGTAAGCTCGCTTGAAGCAACCATAACAAGACTCTAGAGAAAAAAAATAAAGATTTGGTAAAGAATAGAAAACGGTTAAGGAAAAGATACAAGTTTAAACATTGCGTAATAAAATTAAGATTGCAGATAATTTGTATCCCACAGTACGCACCTTGTAATGTCCCATCGGGTTTGTTATAATTCTACACTATTCAGATGCAGCTTTTGAGACCAATTCCTACATAAAATGGTTTTCGTGTTCCCTGTTCCTTGATTTCCTATGAGAGTCTAAATCCCAGCCCAACACATTGGCAGTTTGAACAGGAAGCATAGCTGGATCGATGGGATTCACTATCAGTGCTGGTAGGTGATATGGGAGCATCTCATATTTGTCAAAACACTTCTTCTGGCTCCTTCCTTCTGACTCTTTCCTTCTGACTCCTGCCTCAAAACTCCAATTTCTAGCTTGGCTGCTTTCATTGAGATGCTGCCGGTGATATTGACAGTTTTAATGAATTTTTGACTACAGCAACGTAATAATTTGTCACACTAATTGTTGCCCAAAACTTCTTTATATGTATAACCCGTGACGCTGAAGAAGAAAGGATTTACGTAGTTAACATTTCGCGGTTGATCGAGTCGCACGCCGTTCAACGGCACGGTATCCAATAGCGAGCCAGCGTCGTTATTGATGATAGCCGATCGCTGGGCAAAGCAATTGGGTGATCGAGTCGGCTTTGCGGTTTTGGCTGTGCCAGCTTTTTTGGGGCTGATATAGCAATCCTTCCAGGAGTCGTAAGTTTTTTACCCCACCCCAACCCTCCCCGAACCCGCTCGCTCGGGAGTAAGAAATTGACAAATGATTTAGGATTGGTATAGTGCTGTTGGTACTTCAGCAAATTTATCTAAATCCGCGCGATTTTGAAGCAGGAGCCTTAGAAATCAAAAAAGGGCTGCCGGGGCTGTTTTGGGTTTCTTTAGATACTTTAGGGTTGATTGGGGCTGGCTATGGGATTTTTCCTTCATTGCCTTTGACAAGACGCAAAAACGGATACAAGCCCCGGCTCCTGTGGTGGAGAGATAAAAATTTTAGACTCTTTTTCCAGCTCTCCGATTCATCTGTGGACTAAATCTAAAATCTCAAATCCTTCGACTGAGCGCTCACACCGAAGTCTCCAATCTCCAATCGACTGACTTCCACAGAAGTGCGATCGAATTTGACAGCTAGATTGATTCCTATATTTTACCCTTGGGTGATGGGGAGTGACGCGATCGCAGCCCGGATTTTTGAGAGGCAAGTTCGATCGCATCGGCATCTTAACCATGATGTTTGCAGTGATTTTTTCTTCACTGTTTGCCCCCTTGGTATTATTCAGAAATGGGCAGGGGGGATTGCTAGGAATGACTTTATGGGGTATAGGTATGGGAGTCCAGGAATCGATTTTGAAAGCAGCCGTAGCTTGACTCGTGCCTGCAGACAAAAAAGGTTCCGCCTATGGGATATTTAACACAGGCGATGGCTGATAGTGATTTCTGGGCAGTTGGGCGATGATAATTTTGTACCATCACTCAATTATTTTGCTGGTTGTATTTTCAGTTGCGATCCAACTCTCTACTCTTCCAGTCTTGTTGCGGGTAAAAAATCGATCGTCTGTCACAGAAAATTGACTGAATGCTCGGTAGTCATACCATTTTTGATTTTCGATTGAGAATGACGGACAACGGGAGCATCTCAATGAAAGCAGCCAAGCTAGAAATTGGAGTTAGGAGCCAAGAGCCAGGAGGAAAGAGTCAGAAGGAAGGAGCCAGAAGAAGTGTTTTTACAAATATGAGATGCTCCCACGGACTGCATCATGGTTTGGGCTTGCCTGCCGTTGCATTATTTTACAAAACAGGTATCAATTAGCCGTTATCACTTGTCAGTTGTCCAGAGTTTTTAACTAATGACTACTGACGGCGGATTACTGACTACGGACTACTGACTAAGAACTAAATTTAAACTCAACATAGGAGGTTTGATTGTGGTAGTTAAAACAACAACAGAGGGTCTCATTACCTTAGAACGAGTTAGCAAGTCTTACCAGCAGCCCAACGGTCAAAAAATCTCTATTTTAGAGCCAATTAATTTAGAGATACGAGCGGGCGAAATAGTAGCTCTACTCGGTCCTTCCGGTTCAGGAAAATCTACATTAATGCGGATAATTGCCGGACTTATCCCGCCCACCAACGGTCAAGTTCTCTACCACAATCGTCCTTTAGTCGGCTTAAATCCGGGAGTGGCAATTGTATTTCAAAACTTTGCCCTTTATCCCTGGCTGACGGTACTAGAAAATGTAGAATTAGGCTTAAAAGCTAAAGGAGAATTGCCCGAACTGCGCCTGCAAAAAGCCTTGCAGATGATTGACCTTATCGGTTTAGACGGATTTGAGAATGCTTATCCGAAAGAACTTTCTGGCGGGATGCGGCAGCGGGTGGGATTTGCTAGAGCTTTGGCGGTGGAACCCGAATTGCTTTGCATGGATGAACCGTTTTCAGCTTTAGACGTACTGACAGCAGAAAACTTGCGGTTTGAGTTATTAGATTTGTGGCTGGAAAAAAAGATTCCGACTCAAGCTGTGTTAATCGTAACTCACGGGATTGAGGAAGCGGTAATTTTAGCCGATCGCGTTATAGTCTTGGGCCGCAACCCGGGGCGAATTCGCGCCGAATTGACGGTGACTTTGCCGCACTACCGCGATCGCAAAACTGCCGAATTCCAAGGTCTCGTAGACCAAGTTTACAAAATTCTCACCAATCCCGACTTGAGCTACGAAACCGTGACTACACCGGCTGAAAGTGTCGCTACTGTGTCTCAACCTCAACCCCCTCAAAGCGCTAAATACCAATCTCTGCCGCAGGTGCGAACTGGTGCGATCGCAGGTCTGTTGGAACTCTTGGAAGACCGCAAGGAAAAAGACCTATACCGCCTCGGTCAAGAATTAATGTTAGAGGTTGACGACATTTTGCCGATCGTGGAAGCAGCAAAATTAATGGAATTTCTGGTAATTCAAGAAGGCGACCTCCTTTTAACTCCAGTTGGTATTCAGTTCATTGCCGGCGGAATTGACCAGCGCAAACAAGTTGTTCGTACCCAAATTCTCAACAATATTCGCCTGGTACAGCAAATTTCTCGAATGCTTCAGGCCAAGCGCAATCACCGCATTTCTGAAGAGTTGATTTTGGATATTCTAGAAGCCCACTTTAGCCCCCAAGAAGCAATGCGGCAATTGAAAACTGCTATTGACTGGGGTCGCTATGCAGAGTTATACAGTTACGATGAACCGGGCGGCGAAATCTTCTTAGAATCTGAAGTCAGTAGTCAGTGGTCAGTAGTCAGTAGTCAGTAGTCATTAGTCCGCCGTCATCAGTAATTAGTTATTAGTTATTTACTAGCAAGGAGCAATTAACAATTACCGATGTCCTAGCCCTCCGCTCCTTCAAATTCTAACTTCCCAATTTCCAATTACCTTTTTCCCAATTACCAATAACTACTTCGTATGACAAGACCCCTAACACCGGCCAATAAAACTTTAGAAAGATCCGCTTGGACTTGGCAAGACGGCTTGCTGATTCTAGCAATCTTCTCTCTAATTTGGGCAATTGTCCAAACAGCTTCTCAATTCACCAGTGACTACAACCCAAATTTCAAAATTGAGACTACCCTAAATGTCTTGCCAGCATATACAGCCCAGAGTCTCTTACGCATGGTAGCCGCCTATTTTTTATCGCTGCTGTTTACCCTAGTTTATGCTTATTCTGCTTACCGTTTTCCCCTGGCTGCGAAAATTTTAATTCCCTTGTTAGACATTTTGCAGTCGATTCCAGTTTTATCCTTTTTGCCCGGAGTTGTTTTAGCTCTAGTTACTTTATTTCCCGGTCAAAGAATCGGCGTAGAACTCGCATCGATCATCTTAATATTTACTGGGATGACTTGGAATATGACCTTTAGTTTTTATCAGTCGCTTTCCGGCATTCCGCAAGAACTTAAGGAAGCTGCTCAAGTTTATCGGCTCAATGCTTGGCAGCAGTTTTGGACGTTAGAATTGCCTGCTGGTGCGATCGGACTGGTGTGGAACAGCGTCATGTCAGTGGCGGGCGGCTGGTTCTTTTTGATTGCGATCGAATCTTTTACCTTGGGTGAAAAAAATTTTAATTTACCCGGACTCGGTTCCTATTTGGGCAAGGCAGCCAATGAAGGCAATTTTGGGGCTATCGGCTGGGGTTTAGCAGTATTAATTGGTGTGATTATAGCCATAGACTTTTTCATCTGGCAGCCTTTGATTGCTTGGGTGGAAAAGTTTAAATATCAAGCCGTGGAAGCTACCAACGTACCGCAGTCAAAGGTATTAGATTTTTTAAGGCGCTCGGCGACGCTGCGGGTGTTGAAGTCGCGGATTTCGCCCGTCGGCGACAGTTTCGATCGCCATGTGGCAAAAGGTTTTGCACCTGCTAACTTACCAACAAGTCCTCGCCAACAAAGCCGCATCGGAAATTGGATAAATTGGCTGTTTGTCAGTGGGTTTGCCCTCATTGTACTTTGGGGAACTTGGGAAGCGGTGCTGCTGCTGCGGTTGTTGAGTTTGTCTGACTGGCAAAAAGTCATGGGAGGTGCATTTTTCACAGCTTTGCGAGTCATTTGCGCGCTATTTCTATCGCTGTTATGGACTGTGCCCGTCGGAGTGGCGATCGGTCGAAATCCGCGTTTAGCTCAGATTTTGCAGCCATTAGTACAAATAGCCGCTTCTGTACCCGCAACGGCTTTATTTCCCGTATTGCTGCTAGCTTTAATTCACGCTGGAGGCGGCTTGCAAATTGGTTCTGTAGCGCTGATGATGTTGGGTACAATGTGGTATTTGCTCTTTAATGTTATTGCGGGCGCTCAAGCCATACCTTCGGAGTTATTTGAAGCCGCGCAAGTTTACAAACTTTCCCTGGTTCAGCGCTGGAAAACTTTAATCATACCCGGCATTTTTCCTTATTTAATCACAGGAATTATTACGGCAGTTGGCGGTGCTTGGAATGCGAGTATTGTCAGCGAATACGTGCAGTTTAAAGGTGAAATAATTACCACAAGCGGTTTGGGGGAGACGATTTCTCAGGCGACGGCATCTGGAAATTTTCCCTTGCTTTTGGCTGCTACTTCTGTGATGTCGCTGTTGGTTGTATTGACTAACCGTTTGGTGTGGCGGCGACTTTACCGTTTGGCGGAAGAAAAATATCAATTGTTGGTTTAAGTAAATCAATATAAAAAACATCATACCAAAAAACCAGGTTTCGAGAATAGATATTCCTTTGGGTGGTGAAGCCTCCACAAAGAAACTGTGTTGCTAACCCCGCCCGTATAAATCGTATAACTGCAACCAGTGGCGTCAATAGGCTCTAAACTAGATTCAGAAAGGCGCGCAGCACAGGTTTAGGAGGGTCATCAGTGACAGAAAGCAATTATCAATCCTCTTCGTTACCCACCTACGCGCGAAAAGAACTGCGGGAATTAGTTCGATCGCAGTTAAAGGCTTTGTTGGAAGAAGGAGACTTTAAAGGGGCAAAAGCGATTTTGCACCCGGTGCAGGAAGCAGACATAGCTGAAGCTATCGAAGGCCTGCCAGAAACCATGCAAGTAATAGCTTTCCGCTTGCTTTCCAAAGACGAAGCGATCGCAGTTTACGAATATCTCGACTCCAGCGTTCAGCAGTCCCTCTGCGAAAAATTCAAACGCCAAGAAGTCATTGACATTGTAGACAAAATGTCCCCGGACGATCGAGCTAGACTCTTTGACGAACTGCCGGCAATATTAGTCCGTCGCCTGTTGGGTGAATTGAGCCCGACGGAACGGGAAGCTACGGCTCAACTGTTGGGTTACGAAGCCAGTACCGCCGGTCGGATCATGACCCCCGAATACATTTCTCTCAAAGAAAGCTTTACCGTCGCCCAAGCTTTAGACCGAATTCGCTCTTTGGCTAGAACTACCGAAACAATTTATTCTCTTTACGTCACCGACGCCGGACGCAGCTTGACAGGTATTTTATCCTTGCGGGATTTAGTCACTTCGCCCCTCGACAAAACTGTCGGCGAAATTATGACCCGCGACGTAGTTTCTGTTCAAACAGGAACGGATCAAGAAGAAGTAGCTAGGCTGATCCAGCGTTACGATTTTTTAGCTGTGCCCGTTGTAGACCGCGAACAGCGCCTGGTTGGGATTATTACAGTTGACGACGCGATCGACATTTTAGAACAAGAAGCCGCCAAAGATATTTATACCTTGGGCGGCGTCCAGTCCGGCGGCGACAATTATTTTCAGACCGATTTAATCACCGTTGCCCGGAAAAGGGTCGTGTGGCTGTTTGTTCTGCTTTTAACTAATACTGTCACCGGTGCAATTATTCGAGCTCAAGAAGATATTTTGCATCAAGTAGTCGCCCTAGCAGCCTTTATTCCCCTGCTGACTGGCACTGGAGGCAATGTCGGAGCTCAGTCCTCAACAGTTGTAATTCGCGGTTTGAACACTGACGAAATTACAGCAATGGGCCCCTTTCAAGTAATTGTTCGTGAGGGGATGGCGGGAGCGCTGCTAGGAGCTATATTGGGGACTGTAGCGACAGTCTGGGCTTACACTCTGCAAGGGAGTTTAGCCGTGGCACTCGCCGTGGGAGTGAGTTTGTTTGCGATCGCAATTTTAGCTTCTATAGCCGGTTCAGCTCTGCCGTTTCTATTTCGTTCTTTGGGTTTAGACCCCGCCTTAATGTCTGCTCCTTTTATTACCACCGCAGTTGATGTCCTCGGGGTCTTGATTTATTTCACTTTAGCTCGACTAATTTTGCAGCTTTAATATATTTAATTAGATGGCTGTCAATCAAAAACTTAATCTGTTTTTCACCACTGCTCAATTCTGGGTCTGGGTGCGATCGCACTTTATTTTTTATTTTTACCCGCATCCTTGCACCAGTAAAAAAAGAATGCAACTATAGGCCCGTGATCCAAACTACGAGCTTCATCAGTCATTCCACATCTAAAATCTAAAATCTAAAATCTAAAATGGTATTAGCCTATGTCATCCTCCAATTCACCAACCAAAATTCAAAATCCCAAGTCGAGCAATTTGTTAGAAACTGCTGAAGTGGTTTTTCTTGGTGCCTCTGCTGTGGGATTGGCTGTTAGTTTGGTTTGGGGGCAGAGCGTTTATGCTCAAGTGCCTGTAGTGATTTCGTTGGTGTTAAATTTTGTGAATCGGCAGAAGTTGCACGGGCAAGTTAAAGCAAGTACGGCGGCAACGTTCGATCGGGTAAATCAACAAGCAGCTACTACCGATCGCGCGATCGAGGAATTGCAAATGGCTGTAAAGGCTTTAGATGAAGCTCTTGCTCAAACATCTTGCGAAAATCTCAATGTCGGGCCTGGAGAAAACGTACACTCTCTAATTTCAGCAATTGAGAACCTGCGCCAGCGACTAATAATTTTAGAAAAAACTATTAAAATGATTCAAAGCGAGATCGAACTCACCAGCCGCCAATTCAAACAGCGGCCCGAGTTGCAACAAGTCGAAACTTTGACCACAATAATTCTGGACTTGCAGCAGTTTATCAACGAACTGCCACAGTGGGGCAATTTGCAGCAGCGGCAGCTAACAGAACTTCAGCAAAAAGTAGACAATGCTTTGGCTGAACTCTCAGAAGAAATTGCTGTCATTCCCAACCGCGTGCAAGAGGCGCTAGCTAGTCGCGGTGGGGAAATTAACCCACAGTTTGGTTCTGGTTTGAATGCCGATCAAAAGAATGGTTATCGACCTAAAACCCAGAATGAGAAAATTCGCCAGAAATATCCCAGAGCTTATGTCAAGTGGAGTCAGGATGAAGACGAAAATTTGAAGAAAGAATATGCAAGCGGTCAACAAATTGACGAATTAGCTCAGAGATTTCAGCGACAGCCTAGTGCCATTCGTTCGCGCTTACAAAAATTAGGATTAATCGAATAATGGTAATTTGTAACCACAGAAAACAGACCACAGTCAACAGTCAACTGACAACTGACAACTGACAAATAATATCAAATCTGTTAGCATCCGAATGATTCAGATATCTCTTCTCGACAAGCGCGTGAATCAGCGTCAATCCTTGTCATCTGCGGTTAATAAATTCTCTTTTTTTAACCGCAGATGAGGGCAGATGCAACACAGATTAACGCAGATGAATTGATATAACAAAGCGATCGCCCTTTTTTTTCAAAAGAGCGATCGCTTTGTTTCTGTATTCAGTACCGGCTGCCAACAGCGGGCCACTAACATTACATCTCAAGGCTTTTTAGCCTGGGTCTACCTCATTTTAGAAATCTTGGGGTAACAAAGAACTTAAACGCTCCAACAAAGGATCGGAATTCCGAGGAGGAGCAACCTCAGCATCTGACACTAAATTATCATCCGCCACAGACTCAGACTCAATGGGGCCTGGCTCTACTACTTTTGAAACTTGGGCAAAAGAAACTTGAGCAAACTTACTGTTAACACTCCCCTGCAATTGATCCAACTGCGCGCTGAGTTGACTCAGGTGATGTTCCAGTCCCTCCAAACGGCTTAATTCCTCTGCCGAAACATTGTGCTCAAACTCAGCAAATTTGACCACAAGTTCAGCAATACGCTGTTCCAACCGCTGAAAGCTCTGTGTAGAGCTAGCAGACTCAGATACAGACAAAAACTGCCACAAAGCTTGCTTGCAGAGATTGCTGAAAGTCTGATACTTGGTGAAAGCCAACTCTTTTTCAATAGCGGCCAGCAAAGTTTGATCCGCAGCATCTTCCGTAAACGCCACCGAGAAATTCGCCTTATTTTTTGCCCACAGTGCCATAGGGTTCAAGCCTTAATGCGTTACTTAATCGTGGCTAGCTGAGCCTCAGCATAAATAAACTGTCCCAAAGCATTAGCTTTCCGGGAAGGCTGAGCCAAGTGAGCCTTAAGATTGGCGTCTTTAAGCAAAGGTTGCAACACCTCCCAGAAAAACTCGCCGCCCCCGCCAGTCAGAACCACATCCGTCACACGTTCCGGCAGCCACTGCACCAAACGTTCGGACAGTTCGTTAGCGAAAGCCTCTCGCAAATCCTTAATAATCGGATCTAAATTAGTCGGCTTAGTCGCTCCTCTGGGACGGTAAAAACGCTGGCCCTCGGGTTTATTCACCGCTTCCAGTAAAGACAGAGATTGAGGGTCTGCTCCCGGAATCTTTGAGGCCACTTGTTCGTAGAACTTGTTCATTGCGAAGGAATCGCTCTTAGAAGCCGCCCGGGCGAACCGGAAACGATCGACCATTAACAAATCGGTAGTTTGGTGTCCGATATCCACAACAGCCACCGACAGTTCAGGCAACTCCGGCGTAAACTCCTTGTTATCTTGAGCCTCGCACCAAATCAGGCTGCCGAACCCTTCGGGCATCACCCAAACGTGACTGATATTAATATCCACACGCTCGCCCCGGTACACCACAACGTGGGGAGAGCGAAGTTGGCTGATAATCTCTTCCTTTTCCTTCTCAAACTGATCCTGCGAATAAAACGGCAAACCCAGCACAACTGCTACGTCGCCCTTCATCTGGAAATATCCAGCACAGGAAAAGACCTTAACCAAAGCATCTACTACTTTCGACTGGTCAGCGCCACCGAGATTAGCGCCAAAATCTGCAGCCAATTGCCCGATCGCGTACCCCTTGCCCTGGTACTCCAGCCACATATCCAACAGAGGGTCTGTTGCTTTCGACTCAAAGCTGCCACCCCGAACCTTTTCCACGGGCATAGTAGCCACGTTGGCAGGGATGAAAACAACGCTACTCGGGTTGCGACTCACGCAAGCTTTAGTTGCCGTCCGACCCAAATCTGCACTAATAATCGATTTGTTAGAAGCGACTTTAGTCTGCTGGGTCAGCATAGCCGAATTAGGAACAAGCTGTCTAGTTGTCATTGAAATGTGTTACCTCACTGAGCCTCACCATTATCATGCCTTATCCCTTGACACTGCCACGCTTAAAGACAGTGGGTGAAAGTGGCGATTCTTCTAACTCTACCTAGATCGGTATCGAAATCAGCACCAAACATTATATTCGGGACGATCGCCCTTACAGTAACTAACCTAACTTTTTCTGGAGCCATCGCCCTCAAAGCTCTGTTGCCTGAGAGTGCATTGTTAAGTTAAATTTAGTTAAGATTCTGAGTGTAAACTTTTGTCGCACTTCTCCGACACCGCGATCTTACCCGATCTGTCCCCAATTCAAGGCATCCGCATTTATGAAAATTTCTTGGCGAACTATACTACTTTGGACTTTACCCGCCTTAGTCATCGGCTTTTTCTTGTGGCAGGGGGCCTTTGCCCCATCCCCCGCTGAAATGAGCAAGAACACCGCCAGCACCCGCCTGAGCTACGGTCGATTCTTAGATTACTTAAACGCCGGTCGAGTGACCAGCGTTGACCTTTACGACGGAGGTCGGACGGCTATTGTCCTAGCAGTCGATCCCGAACTGGACAATCACGAGCAGCGGTGGCGGGTGGACTTGCCCTCAAATGCCCCGGAACTGGTTTCTAGGTTGAGAGACTCCAAAATCAGCTTCGACACTCACCCACTACGCAACGACGGTGCTGTCTGGGGACTTTTAGGCAATCTAGTATTTCCCCTGTTGTTAGTAGGAGGGCTGTTTTTCCTCTTCCGCCGCGGTGGCAACGTTCCCGGCGGCCCGGGCCAAGCGATGAATTTTGGCAAATCCAAAGCTCGCTTTCAAATGGAAGCTAAAACAGGCGTACTGTTCGACGACGTAGCAGGCGTTGAGGAAGCCAAAGAAGAACTTCAAGAAGTGGTGACATTCCTCAAAAAACCCGAACGCTTTACCGCAGTCGGGGCAAAGATTCCCAAAGGCGTACTGCTAGTGGGCCCTCCCGGAACCGGTAAAACCATGTTGGCAAAAGCGATCGCAGGCGAAGCCGGCGTGCCTTTCTTCAGCATCTCTGGTTCGGAATTTGTCGAAATGTTCGTCGGTGTCGGCGCTTCCCGCGTCCGCGACTTGTTCAAGAAAGCTAAAGAAAATGCTCCTTGCATCATCTTCATCGATGAAATCGATGCAGTCGGTCGCCAACGCGGCGCCGGTATCGGCGGCGGTAACGACGAACGGGAACAAACCCTGAACCAGTTGCTGACCGAAATGGACGGTTTTGAGGGCAATACTGGCATTATCATCATTGCTGCCACGAACCGCCCCGATGTGCTTGACTCAGCGTTGCTGCGTCCGGGACGTTTTGACCGCCAAGTTAGCGTAGATACGCCGGATATTAAAGGCCGCTTGGAAATTTTGGAAGTTCACGCGCGCAACAAAAAGCTGTCTGCGGAGATTTCTTTGGACGCCATCGCCCGCCGCACTCCGGGTTTTACGGGCGCTGATTTGGCTAACTTGCTCAACGAAGCTGCTATTTTAACAGCGAGACGCCGCAAAGAAGCGATTACGATGCTGGAAATTGACGATGCAGTTGATCGCGTGGTAGCAGGTATGGAAGGCACTCCCTTGGTGGACAGCAAGAGCAAGCGTTTGATTGCTTACCACGAAATCGGCCACGCGATCGTCGGTACAATCATTCAAGCCCACGATCCAGTTCAAAAAGTTACCTTAGTTCCTCGCGGACAGGCCCGCGGCTTGACTTGGTTCATGCCCAGCGAAGACCAAGGTTTGATTTCTCGATCGCAAATTTTAGCGCGGATTAGCGGTGCTTTGGGTGGCCGCGCAGCCGAAGAAGTAGTTTTCGGCGATGCCGAAGTTACCACCGGTGCCGGCAACGACTTGCAGCAAGTAAGCGGTATGGCGCGCCAAATGGTGACTCGCTATGGGATGTCTACCTTGGGCCCGATCGCCCTGGAAGCTCAGCAAAGCGAAATTTTCCTCGGCCGCGACTACACAGCGCGATCGGAATATTCCGAAGAAATAGCCTCTCGGATTGACGGACAAGTTCGATCGATTGTCGATCACTGCTACGACGACGCCCGCCGAATTATTCGCGAAAATCGCACCGTGATCGATCGCTTAGTCGATTTGTTGATCGAAAAAGAAACCATCGACGGCGAAGAATTCCGGCAAATTGTCGCCGAATACACTTTTGTTCCGGAAAAAGAACAATACGTTCCTCAGCTTTAAAAAGTCAGGGCGAATAAAATTCGCTTCTACACAAACAAAGTCCGCCTGCGCGGACTGAAGAAATTCAACCCGCGCAGGCGGGTTTTGTCTGTGTAGCAGCGGTTTCAACCGCCGAGTTAATTTTTGCAAGAGCAACAGCAGATGAACGCAAATTAACGCAGATGAAAACAAGATTTGCGATACATACAACAAAGAATTTGTCAAGATTTTTCATGGCAGCTTTGATTTTTATTTCCGTCAATACTTTGAGCGCCCGCGCCGAAAAATTAAGATGTTTTGTAGATATTTGCATTGACTCCAGCAGCGTTGAATTAAGCAAATCCGATATCCCCGGTGCTCCATCTTATCCAGTCAGAACTATTTTAGGAACTCAACTGTTTAGTAACGAGAAATTGTTGGCGCAAATGGAAGTTGACTGCAAACAAGGACAGTTTAGAACTGTCAGAGTTAGCCAAGATGGCGAAAATTGGTCGAATTTCGATCCGAGATGGACTTTAGTCGATCGCAACTCTTCTTTGTATCGGGTGGTTGACTATACTTGTAAATTGGCGCTCGCAGAACAAGAGAATAAATAAGTAGACTAAGAAAAAAAACAGATCACCTATATCTTCAACCCTGGGCTTGCGGGTGCAAGTCTGACAAGCAGCGCTTGAAACCGCCTAATGTTAATATTAAATTCAATCTAAAATCTAAAATCTAAAATCGGATGACAAACCCCACCGAATACCGGCAAAGACGCGAACAGTTAATGGCAAAAATTGGCAGCGGGACGGCGATATTTCGCAGCGCGCCCGCTGCCGTCATGCACAATGATGTAGAATATGCCTACCGACAAGATAGCGATTTTTTCTACTTAACCGGTTTCAACGAAGCTGCGGCGGTAGCAGTGCTCGCGCCGCACCACGAAGAACACAAATTTGTCTTGTTTGTACAGCCAAAAGACTTGGAAAAAGAAACTTGGCACGGTTATCGCGCCGGAGTAGAAGGTGCTAAGGAATTGTACGGCGCGGATGAAGCTTTCCCCATCGCCGAACTTGCCGAAAAATTGCCGAAATATTTAGAAAAAGCCGATCGCATATACTATCACTTCGGGCGCGATCGTACTTTCAACCAAACAGTCCTCAATCACTGGCAGCGCTTGATGGCAACCTACCCGAAACGCGGCACCGGCCCGACAGCAATAGAAGATTCCAACATCATTTTACACCCGATGCGGCTGGTGAAAAGCGAAACTGAATTAGCATTAATGCGAAAAGCCGCTAATATCTCAGTTGCAGCGCACAACCGCGCCCAAGAATTCGCCAAACCGGGTAGGTACGAATATGAAATTCAAGCTGAAATAGAACATACTTTTGGCTTAAATGGCTGCACTCCCGCTTACCCTTCAATTGTTGCATCTGGTTACAATTCCTGCGTCCTCCACTACATCGAAAACAATCGGCAAATGCAGGAAAACGATTTGTTGCTAATAGATGCAGGTTGTGCTTGCGACTACTACAACGCTGATATTACTCGCACCTTTCCTGTTAGTGGCAAATTTACAGCCGAACAACAGATAATTTATGACTTAGTTTTGCAAGCACAATTGCAGGCAATTAGTCAAGTATTTCCCGGAAATCCTTACAGCAAAATTCACGAAACAGCAGTGCGCGTTTTGGTGGAAGGTTTAATGGATTTAAAACTTTTGGTGGGGGACATTGAAGAGATAATTAAAGAAGAGAAATACAAGCCATTTTATATGCACCGCACTGGTCATTGGCTGGGACTGGATGTGCACGATGTCGGTGTTTATCAGTACGGCGAAAATCCGCAACTTTTGCAGCCAGGACAAGTGCTGACTGTAGAACCGGGGATTTATATTTCTCCTTATATTAAACCCGTTGAAGGACAGCCGGAGGTTCCTGAAAAATGGCGCGGTATTGGCGTGAGAATTGAAGATGATGTTTTGGTGACAGTTGAAAGTCATGAAGTCTTGACGGCGGGAGTTCCTAAATAAAGGTAGAAGGCTTTGGGGCCAAGTCTAGAAAGATTGATTAATTAATTTGGCAGTGTAGGCTTGAGCTTTGTTAGTATTAACTTGAAAAAGCTCAAGTCCGCAACCGCCAAACCAAGAGCCATTATGTGTATTGATCCTACCAAGATCGATCGACCTCTCGAAACCTGCGAAGCATTAGTAGCAGAGCAAAAAGCAAAAATTTGGCAACTTGAAGAGGATTTGCTGCAGCAGAGAGAATTGTGCCAGAAATTAGAAGCACAACTCAAAGCAGTCGAGAATGCTGGCTTTTCGGGTTCGGCAACAGAAATTGATATCACCGATGACGATCGCATTGGGTTAATCGCATCTCGGAAAAAAAGCCAGGAAATGTACCGAATTCTCATCAAACATTATCCCAATGGCTTGGTGTTGTTGTTCGATCGCGATTTGCGCTATACTCTGGTTGACGGTCAAGGTTTGGCAGCAGTTGGTTTGTCTAAAGAACTGTTGGAAGGCAAAACCTTGTGGGAAGTATGCCCACCTGAAGATTGGCAACTTTTTGAGACTAAATATCGCGCGGCTTTGGCGGGAAAAGAGAATACTTTTGAATATAAATACAGCAATCGCGTTTATTCAATAACAGTTGCTCCCGTCAAAAATGACCGGGAAGAAATTTTTGCCGGAATGCTCGTTACTCAAGATATTACCGAAAAAAAACAGGCAGAAATAGCGCTAAAAGAAATCAAAAATCACCTAGAAATTAAATATCAAAAGCGCACTGAAGACTTGAAAACAGCTAACGAGCAATTGCAGGAAGAAATTCTCTCTCGCTGGCGCGCCGAAGAAGCTCTGCGGGAAAGCCAGGAACAGCTAGAATTGTTTTTCTCTCAATCTTTAGATGGCTTTTGCTTTATGATGCTGGACGAACCAGTGCACTGGGACGATACAGTTGACAAAGAAAAAGTCTTGGATTACATATTTGCTAATGGGCGGGTAACGAAGGCAAATGATGCTTTGATAGCTCAATACGGAGGTACTAGGGAAGAGTTTATTGGTCGGACGCTTTACTCTTTCTTATCGCACAACTTGACTGGCGGCAGAGAGATAATAAGACAATTTTTTGATGCTGGAAGAATTCACATCGAAAATGAGAATCGCAAGTTTGACGGGGTTCCATTTTGGGTAGAAGGCGACTATATTTGCATTTACGATTCCCACGGCAGAATCGTCGGGTATTTTGGCGTGCAGCGCGATATTAGCGATCGCAAAAAAGCAGAAGCAACCCTCAGAGATAGCGAAGAACGCTTTCGGGCAACCGTCGAACAAGCGGCAGTCGGCATTACCCACCCTGACCAAACAGGCCACTATTTGCGAGTCAATCAAAAATTCTGCGAAATAGTGGGATATAGTGCGAGCGAACTGCTGTCGCGAACTTGGATGGACGTTACTTACCCAGAAGATATAGATGCAGATTTAAAACAAAATAATAAATTATTTGCCGGGGAAATTGACAGTTTTAAAATGGAAAAACGCTTGCTGCACAAAGACGGCAGTGTAGTTTGGGTAAATATTACAGTATCGCTAATCAATGAACCGCTGAGCGGGGCAATTTACAATGTAGTAGTGACAGAAGATATTAACGATCGCAAAGAAACCGAAGCAGCGCTGAAAGAAAGCGAAGAAAGGTTCCGACAGCTAGCAGAAAACATTGAAAGCGTGTTTTGGATGGTAAACGTTCAGCCCCAGGAAATTATTTATATCAGTCCGGCTTACGAAAAGATTTGGGGCAGAAGCTGCGCTGATTTGTATGCTTACGGGCGCTTTTGTGCAGATTCCCTGCATCCAGAAGATCGCGAGCGGGTTATTGCTAATTTAACTAGAAAAATTGAGTCTGAAGACGAGATAGAATATCGAATTGTCAGACCGGACGGAAAAACCCGCTGGATTCGCGATCGGGCTTTTCCCATTAGAAATCAATCTGGTAAAGTTTACCGCATCGTGGGCATTGCAGTAGATATTACCGCACGCAAACACGCAGAAAAAACCATCCGCGAAAGTGAAGAACGCTTCCGCCAGTTAGCAGAAAATATCCAATATTCCGTCTGGCTAATGTCTGTGGAATTCACCGATTTATTGTATCTGAGTCCAGCTTACGAACAAATCTGGGGGCGCAGTCGCGAAGAATTGTATGCTGAGCCTTTAAAAATGATGGAGTGGGTGCATCCGGAAGATAAACTCCTGTTGGAAGAGGCAATGGGGCGAGTGTTGCAGGGCGAGTCCACCAGTACCGAATATCGGATTTTTTGGCCAGACGGCACAATTCGCTGGGTGTGCGATCGAGCTTTTCCCATTTACGGCGAATCGGGCAAAATTTACCGCATCGCGGGTATTGCCGAAGATATCAGCGAGCGCAAATTTACCGATGCCCGCATCCAAGCAGCACTCCGCGAAAAAGAAGTATTGATCAAAGAAATTCACCACCGAGTCAAAAATAATATGCAGATAATTTCCAGCCTGCTGCAACTTCAAGCTCAATACATTGAAGACGAACCGACGCTAGTTTTATTTGAGGAAAGTCAAACCCGCATCCATTCAATGGCTCTGATTCACGAACAACTTTATCAATCCGAAAATCTCGATCAGATCGACCTCTCTTCCTACGTCGAAAACTTGGTTGCTAATTTGTATCAATCTTTTGGTTGTGGCAATACTTCCATCCAATTTAATCTCAAAGTTGAACCCATTTATTTAAACATAGAAACTGCAATTCCGTGCGGTTTAATTATTAACGAACTCGTTTCTAATTCTTTAAAATATGCCTTTGTTCCAAGTTTAGAGGGTGAAATAACTATTGATTTTTATGAAACAAATGGCCACCAATTTCATTTAACTATTCAAGATAACGGTCGCGGATTTCCGGCGGGTTTTGACGTGGAAAATACTGAAACATTAGGATTGCGATTAGTGAGAATGTTGGCTTACCAATTAGATGCGAGTATTGCCATTGACAGTCTGTGTGGAACCTGCTACACTTTGATTTTCAAAGAGTTAAATTATCGGCAGCGCCTTTAACGACAAATGAACCCCCTAAAAATTTTGGTTGTAGAAGACGAAGTTATTGTAGCCCAAGACATAGCAGGTCGATTAAAAAAACTGGGATATGCAGTAACAGCTACAGTTTCTTCAGGAGAAGAAGCAATTCAAAAAGCGATAGAAAACCCGCCCGACTTAGTGTTGATGGATATCGTGCTTAAAGGTGACATGGATGGGGTAACAGCAGCCGATAAAATCAGAACTAATAAAAATGTGCCGACCGTATTTTTAACAGCTTATGCCGACGATCAAACGCTGCAAAGAGCGAAACTTACAGACCCATTCGGTTATATTATCAAACCATTTCAACAAAATGATTTGCGGGTGGCGATCGAGATTGCCCTGCACAGACAGGAAATCGAAACCAAGATGCGAGAATCTCTCAAAGCTGCCGAAGCACTCAGAGAGTCGGTGGAAGAAAAATCGCACCGCCAAAACCAGTATATTTCAATGGCCGCTCACGAATTGCGGAACCCGCTCAACGCGATTTTAATCTCTGCAGAACTCCTAGAGCTCGATCAAACTCGCAGCAGGGACGAATCCCAAGTTAGAACCCTGCGGCTGCTGCACTCAGCTACCCAAAAGATGAACCAGCTAATCGACGATATGCTGTTCATGGGCAGAGCAGAATCAGGCCAACTCAAATGCAATCCATTACCGATAAATTTAGTCGAATTTTGTCAAGACTTGCTCGCTCAATTGCAGTTAGGAAATGAAGCCAAGCACAAACTAACATTAATCCCGTCAGATGTTACCAGCGCCATGTTAGATCAACAATTGCTGCACGGCATTATTTCTAACTTAATCGTCAACGCCATCAAATATTCGCCAAACGGCGGGCAAGTCACCTTGGAATTGGAATGCCGTCCAGCAAGCGAAGGAGACAAAGAAGCTATTTTCGGCTTGTCTCCTCACTGTTTGTTGCCCAATTCCCAATTTACAAATATTAACTATCCCTTACTACTTATGCGTATCCGAGACGAAGGTATCGGCATCCCAGAAACCGAAGTAGGGAAAATATTTGAAATGTTTTACCGCTGCAAGAATAGTGGGAAGATTAAAGGTAACGGTTTGGGATTAACAATTGTTAAAAAAGCTGTAGAATTGCAAGGAGGGGCGATCGCCTGCGAAAGCAAAATCGGCGTAGGTACAACCTTCACAGTCGCGCTTCCTTACGTACCACTTTCCTGTAAGACTCAACGAGAAACAACTTAAATCCCACTACCAACACTAATCAAAGTGTTGCAAAATCCACTCCACCGCCGCGGCTAAATTTGCTGCTATAAAATCCGGTTTAGTATGGTGCTGATACTCCCCACTCAACACACTTTCTCCGTAACCAGTCTGCACCAAAATACCAGTACAGCCGGCATTATGAGCCATGTCTACATCCGTGGCTTTATCCCCGACCATAAAACTATTTCGCAAATCTAAGTCCTGTTCCCAAGCGGCCGCTACCAACATCCCTGTATTTGGTTTTCGCCACGTTGTATATCGCGTGAATTCTGGGTTGGTTCCGCCTTCGGCTGCGCTTAAATAAGGACAGTAATAAAGAGCATCTAACTTTGCTCCAGCTTCATTTTCTAATAACTGACATAGGCGTTTGTGCAAAGCTTCCACGTGGCTAACCGGATAATAACCCCTCGCTGGGCCGGATTGATTGGAAACCAAGCAGCAAAATATTTCTTTGTCATTTAAACGGCGTACAGCTTGGGCTACTCCAGGGATTAAATGCAAATCTTCTACTTTGTGGATGTAGCCCGCTTCGATATTGAGAACGCCATCTCTGTCAAGAAATACTGCTCGTTTCATTGTTGTACTATATTTGATATAACTCGGCGATTGAAATCGCTTCTACACAAACCAAGCCCGCAGCAGAGGGGGACTGAATAGAAGAAATGCAAATCTAGGTAAACTCGTCATTCTAAAAGAGATTGTTTTTCCAGCCATTCGCGGAAACTATTATGATACAAACTATAGCAAATTTCTCCTCCAATTTCTTGTTTATTTAAGAACTCGATCCAATTGTCTAACGCTTTTTCAACATCGTATTCATCCTGATCAATTATATTGGCGATCGCACTTACAGACAAACCTGTTGTGGATTGTACCAAAACATTCAGCACAGACAAGTCAACTTCCGATAAGCCATCACCTCTCATCCGCAGCCAGTGGTTTTGATAATACGCTGCTAAACCGGGAGGAAGTTCACAGACAAGTGAGGACTCTCCCAGATTAGCATCAGGGTGTGAATTCTCGTTAATGGCAGGTAACATCTGACTCAGATACATGAAATTGTTTTCGCTGACAGTGGCGAGTTGTTGGCAGAATTTGGGTTGAGTTAAATCCGGTGCGGTTGATAGGTATTGCTGAATGTAGTTAAGGACATCTTCGCGATTTTGGGCGGGATAATCTCTTAAATCGAGAGTTTGAGAGGGGGTTTCAATTAACAAACCGGATTTCTCTCTCAAAAACGGGCGGCGGGCGAGGATAAAATAAGTACGATCGCCCAAATATCTCGGCAAATAAAACAGATTGGTACTGGGAGGCTGACTGGCGGGGGCGATCGCGTCTACAGAATCAATGACTATTATCAACTTTTGGCGATCGTTTAATTTATCGCTAATTTGCTGAAGCAACAAAGACAGAAACCAACTCCCATCATCGGATTCGAGATTTTGAAGTTGAGATTTTAGCTTGACAATTTCCGATGTTTCCCCATTGGCGGCAAGGTATTTGTCAATCAGTTGAGTGCAGACAGAAGCGAGAAAATCTTCAGCTCGATTTTTGCCTTCAACTCCAGCGTTGTAATAGATACTGCGAGGATGGGCGGTGACATATTGGGCGAGGATGGAACTTTTGCCACAGCCGGGAGTGCCGACAATTGTGAAATAACCGCGGCTGTGGGAGTCCAGAAAGTCGGATATCGCAGAAAAAACAAACTTGCGCCCGACAAAATTCTCGGTTTTTTCTCGCAGGAGTTGCTGAAATTCTTTTGGGTAAGCAGCGGTATAGATGGGAGTTGAGAGAGGTGAGGAATTCATGTTAGTGCCTCCACCCCTTCTAGCCGCAGGAAATATACGCGCCCGGAGCGAGCGCCTGCGACAATTGTGACTCCATCGGGTGCAATAGCGCAAGAGGCGAGCGAACTTTCACCTGTAAAACTGGCAATGATATTTTCACTCGACAAATCCCAGACTTTGAGGGAGTTGTCCAAGGAGCCAGAAATCGCCCGCTTGCCGTCGGGGGTGATGGCTACTGCTTTTACCGATTTGCTGTGACCAGTGAGAGTAAACTCTTCCTTTCGAGTTGTTAAATCCCAGACTTTGATGGTGTTGTCCGATGAACCAGAAATTGCCCGCTTGGCATCAGCAGTGACGACGACAGCATTTACCGATTTGCTGTGACCAGTGAGAGTAAACAGTTCCTTTCGAGTTGTTAAATCCCAGACTTTGATGGTGTTGTCCGATGAACCTGAAATTGCCCGCTTGGCATCAGCAGTGACGGCGACTGCATTTACCGATTTGCTGTGACCAGTGAGAGTAAACAGTTCCTTTCGAGTTGTTAAATCCCAGACTTTGATGGTGTTGTCCGATGAACCTGAAATTGCCCGCTTGGCATCAGCAGTGACGGCGACTGCATTTACCGATTTGCTGTGACCAGTGAGAGTAAACAGTTCATCTAAAGTGGTTAAATCCCAGACTTTTATGGTGGTGTCCCACGAACCAGAAATCGCCCATTTCCCATCAGCAGTGACGGCGAATGCATTTACGGATTTGCTGTGACCACTGAGAGTAAATTGTTCCTTTCCAGTTGTTAAATCCCAGACTTTGAGGGTTTTGTCCCACGAACCAGAAATCGCCCGTTTCCCATCAGCAGTGATGGCTACTGCTTTTACCCAATTGCTGTGACCTTCAAGTGTAAACTGTTCTTTTCCAGTGTTTAAATCCCAGACTTTGACGGTGTTGTCCCATGAAGCAGAAATCGCCCGTTTCCCATCACCAGTGACGGATACTGCTTGTACCGAGTTGCCGTGATCTTTAAGAGTAAACTGTTCCTTTCCAGTGGTTAAATCCCAGACTTTGAGGGTGCTGTCCCACGAACCAGAAATTGCCAGCTTGCCCTCAGCAGTGACGGCCACTGATTTTACCAATTCGGTGTGACCAGTGAGAGTAAACAGTTGCTTTTCAGTGGTTAAATCCCACACTTTGAGGGTGTTGTCTGCTGAACCAGAAATTGCCAGCTTGCCATCAGCCGTGACGGCTACTGCACATACTGAGGCGCTGTGACCAGTGAGAGTAAATTCTTCCTTTCCAGTGTTTAAATCCCAGACTTTGAGGGTGTTGTCATCTGAACCAGAAATTGCCCGTTTGCCATCACCAGTGATGGCTACTGCATATACCCCTTTGCTGTGACCTTTGAAAGTAAATTCTTCCTTTCTAGTTGTTAAATCCCAGACTTTGAGGGTGTTGTCATCTGAACCAGAAATTGCCCGCTTGCCATCAGCAGTGGTGGCTACTGCATATACCAATTTGCTGTGACCTTTGAGAGTAAACTCTTCCTTTCCAGTGGTTAAATCCCAGACTTTGAGGGTGTTTGCCCACCAACCAGAAATTGCCCGCTTGCCATCAGCAGTGACAGCGACTGCATATACCCCTTTCCTGTAACCAGTGAGAGTAAATTCTTCCTTTCCAGTGGTTAAATCCCAGACTTTGAGGGTGTTGTCAAAAGAACCAGAAATTGCCCGCTTGCCATCAGCAGTGACAGCGACTGCATATACTGGGTTGCTGTGACCTTCTAGGGTGCGTAGCAATCCCCTGCGAGGCGGAGTTAAATAGGGTGTCAAAGGACGCAACCAAGGTGATTCTTTCCACTGCTTTGCTACCTCCAGCATTGCCTGAATCTCTGGGGTGTCAAAGTACAGTAAGCGCCCTAACAATTGCTCCGCCAGTCTTGCCTTATCTCCCTCCAAAATATCGGCTGACATCCATAGTACCGATTGAATCAAGTTCAGGACTTTCGCTGTTTCTGGGTTGTAATCTGGATGAGTTACTGCTTCTGAAGCGTCAACCAAATCGAAATCATCAATCAGTGCCTGCACCCCAAATTCAGGATGCCGAATCTTTGCCATCAGAAAGTTAAAATCAGTCAGTTTTTGATAATACTTTTCTAAATTTCCTGACTTGACATGATTTGGCAGTAAGCTGCCCAGATAAGCACGTTGATAGAAAAGTGGTTTGGCCGCTAACTTGTCAGCAAATTCTCCCATCTCACGCCATCCCCTTTTCTAAATACTCAGTAATCCCTTCTAGCCGCAGGAAATATACGCGGCCGGATTTGTCGCCTGCGACAATTGTGACTCCATCGGGGGCGATGGCGCAAGATGCGATCGGGCTTTCACCCGTGAAACTAGCAATGATATTTCCAGTGGTTAAATCCCTGACTTTGAGGCTGTTGTCATCTGAACCAGAAATTGCCCGCTTGCCATCAGCAGTGATGGCAACTGCATTTACCCAGTTGCAGTGACCTTCGAGAGTAAACTCTTTCTTTCCAGTGGTTAAATCCCAGACTTGAATGGTGTTGTTATGTGAACTAGAAATCGCCCGCTTGCCATCAGCAGTGATGGCAACTGCTTTTACCCATTTGCTATGATCCTTGAGAGTAAACAGTTCCTTTCCAGTTATTAAATCCCAGACTTTAATGGTGTTGTCATATGAACCAGAAATTGCCCGCTTGCCATCACTGCTGATGGCAACTGCATTTACCCAGTCGCTGTGACCAGTGAAAGTAAACTCTTCCTTTAGAGTTGTTAAATCCCAGACTTTGAGGGTGTTGTCATCTGAACCAGAAATTGCCCACTTCCCATCGGGAGTGATGGCGACTGCATTTACCGAGTCGCTGCGACCAGTGAAAGTAAATTCTTCCTTTAGAGTTGTTAAATCCCAGACTTTGAGGGTGTTGTCATCTGAACCAGAAATTGCCCGCTTGCCATCATTGCTGATGGCAACTGCATTTACCCAGTTGCAGTGACCTTCGAGAGTAAACGGTTCTTTTTCAGTTGTTAAATCCCAGACTTTAATTGTCTTGTCCGATGAACCAGAAATCGCCCGCTGGCTATCAGCAGTCACAGCAACTGAATTTACCGAGTAGATGTGACCTTTGAGAGTAAATTCTTCCTTTTCAGTTATTAAATCCCAGACTTTAAGGGTCTTGTCCCACGAACCAGAAATCGCCCGCTGGCTATCAGCAGTCACAGCAACTGAATTTACCGAGTAGATGTGACCTTTGAGAGTAAA
>NZ_JAUBQW010000018.1:58419-59070 GCF_036701485.1 Microcoleus sp. Pol11C3
TTCTTCCTTTTCAGTTATTAAATCCCAGACTTTAAGGGTCTTGTCCCACGAACCAGAAATCGCCCGCTTGCCATCAGCAGTGACGGCTACTGTATTTACCCAGTAAGTGTGACCTTTGAGAGTAAACTCTTCCTTTCCCGTAGTTAAATCCCAGACTTTGATGGTTTGATCTCTTGAACCAGAAATCGACCGTTTGCCATCAGCAGTGACGCCTACTGCATTTACTGAGTCGCTATGACCTCTGAGAGTAAATTCTTCCTTTCGAGTTTTTAAATCCCAAACTTTGATGCTGTTGTCATCTGAACCAGAAATGACCCGCTTGCCATCAGCAGTGACGGCTACTGCATTTACTAAGTCGCTATGACCAGTGAGAGTAAATTCTTCCTTTCGAGTTGTTAAATCCCAGACTTTTAGGGTGTTGTCCGATGAACCGGAAACCGCCCGCTTGCCATCAGCAGTGACGGCTACTGTATTTACCAAGTTGCTGTGACCATTGAGAGTAAACTCTTCCTTTCCAGTAGTTAAATCCCAGACTTTGAGGGTGTTGTCATCTGAACCAGAAATCGCCCGCTTACCATCAGCAGTGACGGCTACTGTATTTACCAAGTTGCTGTGACCATTGAGAGTAAACTCTTCCTTTCCAGTAGTTAA
>NZ_JAUBQW010000018.1:59170-62893 GCF_036701485.1 Microcoleus sp. Pol11C3
ATCCCAGACTTTG
Source organism: Microcoleus sp. Pol11C3 (assembly GCF_036701485.1). Lineage (NCBI taxonomy): Bacteria > Bacillati > Cyanobacteriota > Cyanophyceae > Oscillatoriales > Microcoleaceae > Microcoleus > Microcoleus sp. Pol11C3. The sequence continues at coordinate 59,184 of NZ_JAUBQW010000018.1, forward strand.
ATGGTTTTGTCTCTTGAAGCCGAAATCGCCCGCTTGCCATCCTCCGTGACGGCTACTGCATATACTGAGTTGCTGTGACCTGTGAGGGTGCGTAGTAGTCCCCTGCGAGGCGGAGTTAAACAGGCTGTCAAAGGACGCAACCAAGGTGCTGCTTTCCACTGCTTTGCTACCTCCAGCATTGTCTGAATCTGAGGCATTTCAAAGTACAGCAAGCGGCCTAACAATTGACCTGCCAGTTTTGTCTGATCTCGATCTAAAATATCGGCTGACATCCACAGTACCGCTTGAATCAAGTTCAGGGCTTTCGCTGTTTCTGGGTTGTACTCTGGGTGAGTTACTGCTTCTGAATCGTCAACTAAATTGAAATCATCAATCAGTGCCTGCACCCCAAATTCAGGATGCTGAATCTTTGCCATCAGGAAGTTAAAGTCTGTCAGCTTTTGATAATACTTTTCTAAGTTACCTGACTTGACATGATTTGGCAGTAAGCTGCCCAGATAAGCACGTTGATAGGAAAGTGGCTTGGCCGCTAACTTATCAGCAAATTCTCCCATTTCACCGCAACCCCTCTTCTAAATACTCAGTAATCCGTTGATTTACTTCTTTAAAAATCTTCCGCTTTGAATCCATCTCCCGTTTGCCTTTCAGAAAGTCCAGGAAACTAGCATGATAGATGGTATAGCAGATTTCTCCTTCTACATTCTGCTTTTTTAAATACTCAACCCACTCATCTTCTAAAACCTGTGCCACATCGCATTCATCCACCTTGGCAATTCCCGCAATCATCTCGCAGGGAATCGCCGTGCCAATCTCTAATAAAATATACAAGACAATCTCCATCAATTGCCCTGGTAAAGATTCCATTTTCATCTTTTCCCAATGGTTTTGATAATATTCTTGCAGCCCCTTTGGTAATTGCTTTAAATCCAAGTTATTGTAATCGCCATTAGCAATTGCTGGCAAAACATACCGCAAATACATAAAATTATTTTCGCTCTTGTTTGCCACTTGCTCGACAAAAATTAGATCTGGAATGCTGCGGGTTTGAATCCAGTTTCTCAGTTTATCTTTATACTCAGCATCAGTATTTATCAGATACCAAATATACTCTTTGATATCATCCTGATTGAAATTAACATACTCGCTGTCTCTTAAATCTAACTCTTTTACTGGAACTCCCGGGGATACGGACAGCCGTTTTTGACCGAGGTTATAGGGTCGCCTCGTCAGCAGGAAATATACGTTATTGGGCAGAGAGGTGGGTAAATGTAAAAGATTTTCTCCCGGTTGTTGTTCGACTTCATCCAGTGCATCAATTGCAATTACCAAACGTTCCCCCGCCGTGAGTTTTCCCGCGACCTTTGCCAGTAAAGTTGGTAAATCGGCGTCTTCTGAACTTGGCAATTGATAGCGGTCAATTAATTGCCGGCGAATGCTCTTCAAAAACAATTCTGGTCGGTTGCGACCTTCGACGAGAATATTGAAATAGCAGGGAGATTTATGTTCAGAGACGTATTTGGCAACGATCGAACTTTTGCCCATTCCTGCATCCCCGACGATTGTAAAATAACCGTGAGGATTGTCGGTGATAAATTGCTGAAAAGTCTCAAAAACAAATTGGCGACCGCAAAACCTCCGAATTTTTTCTTCTATTAACGATCTAAATTCTTCAGGGTAGGGAAATGAGTTACAAGCTTGGGTGGGAACTACTGGTTGTGATGGTTGATAATACTTCTCTTTTAATTTAGTATGCAGAATCCTCAACTTACCTGCACCTTGTTGATCCGAAAGTTCAGGGAAGCTCTTTGAAAATTTCTTGTAAATCTCTCCCATCCGCTGTTTTACTGTAGCTTCTGATATGCTTAATTCTACTGAAAGCCGTGCCTGATTTAGGACTGCTTTTTCAGAAGAAAAAAGCGCTAATAATGTGTCTGTTTGTTCCATCGATAATTCATGTCTCCCAGATTCGCCTCTAAGGAATTCTTGCCAATCCATCTAGGTTAACCCCTAATTTAACTTTATTACAACTTACGCGTCATGCACTTAAATCATCCTGAGCCTTGCCAAGGATCTCTTAGACGGCTGGGATGCTTCGCACTCCTGAGCCTTGCGAAGAATCGGGACTCTGCATGAGAGTAGTTTAATTATACCTTGACTATACTTTGATTATACCGACCTCTAATAGACCTAACTTTATACTTCTGGTCAACTTCACTCAATTAAAGTGATGCGATGATTTTATCAGAAGCACAAAAGCAATTTTTGATAAACATTGGAGGTCACTAGAAATGAATCTTAACTTATTCAGCAACTCACACCCAGACGAAGATTATAGCAAAATGGATGGAATCCCATCACTTGGGATAGGTATAAAAATTATTAGCCAAATTGCCGATGAGCTTAGTTATACCCACACTTCTGACCATCGAAACTGTCTGTTAATTGTAAAATATTTTCAGCCTGTACTACCTCACCCTAGCACTCAAGCTGATTGTTTTAAGCGAGCGACCGATACTTTAAACATTTTCAACTGGCTGAAAGAGCAAAAAATTAGCCAATCCGATCGGAGTTCTAACCAGCCACTGCAAAAAATTACTCTTCAACTCAATAGTGATATTGCCACTGTCACTCAAATTTTATGGTGGGTCGAACAGTTAGAGAATCTACCACTTCCCGAAGAAGTTTTGCAGCTTTGTAAACTTGCGACTGTCGAGGGGTTTATAAATGCTATTCACCACCACAAAAATATGCCATCAAACACTCCGATAGATCTGGCAATTGCAGTTTTTAACGAACGCATAGAAATTCAAATTTGGGATTGGGGAAAGCCTCTTAATTTCCCAGGCAAAGTTAAAATTGACCAATCGCAAGCAAAAGAGCCGTTAGGTTTAAAGGAGCTGGAATTTATGTTTTAGCAAAGATGACTATCTCGGCTAATCATTCTTTAATTAGTTCTGCCTGACTAGAACCGATAGGTTTTAATCTCCTGCCCAATTTGCCCTAAAAATCATGGCAGATCGCAAATTAAAACTCACCTTGTCTGCCCTTCATTCTCCCTTTGTGGTTCAGCAGGATATCTGTAGAAACAAAAAAGCTCCATATTTAGCAGAGAAAACCGTTATGAACTCTAACTTAGAAAATTCGCACCGTGACGAAGATTTTAGCGAAATCGATGAAATAGGAAAAATAGGTATAAAACTTATTGGCAAAATTGCCGATGAGCTAAGTTATACCCGCACGTCTGAGGGGCGAAACTGTCTGTTAATTGTAAAATATTTTCAGCCAGCTTTAGTACCACCCCAACCTAGCACTCAAACTACTTTTTTTAAGCGTGCGATCGACGTTTTACACAGCTTTAACTGGCTTCAAGAGCAACGAAATCCCCAATCCGATCGAAGTTATAACCAGCCACTTCACAAAATTAAACTTCAAGTAAGTAGCTCGCTTCAGGCTGTTACTCAAGTTTTATGGTGGGTCGAGCAGTTTTTTTTTTAGAGTCTCTACCCATTCCCGAAACAGTTTTGCAGCTTTGTAAACTTGCTGCGATCGAGGGTTTTGCCCATGCTGTTCGCCACGCCCGCAAAAATGTGTCATTGGAAACTCCCAAAATAGAACTGGCGATCGCAGTATTTAATACGGAATCCGGTTGTCATAGGTCTGTTATAATTGCTGAAAAAATCGAGCAAAAATAGCCATGCCAAAAAAAGTCG
>NZ_JAUBQW010000246.1:0-3804 GCF_036701485.1 Microcoleus sp. Pol11C3
AGAACCTTTTTTCTTTGAGCTACCTCCGAAAATCCCCTTGACAACTGGCTTTGAGCCTTAACTTGTCACCAATGATGCAACTCTAGGCAAGAGTCCAACTCTTAGCTCATCAGTCATTCCCAATTCTCAAATCTAAAATGGTATAACTGAGCACTAAAATCGTCATCGCGCCGTGCAAATACCCCATTCTAGCTGTAGAGTTAATCTCAAATCTCAAATCTCAAATCTCAAATGGACTGACATAATTCTTAATAAAATTAATATCGCCCAAACCCCCGTAAATCCGTTATCAAATCCCCTTCAACCGCCATATATTTTTATGATTTTGGGGAGTTTTGTTGTGCAAATCTTACTTGGCAATAGTTTCAGCTTTTTGGCTATTAAAAAACCAGGCAATTTGAGGATACAATAGCAGCATCTTTAAAACCAGTATAGCCATGAGTTCATCAACAGCCCTAGACAACATCGAAAACCACATTCCCATCGTGGGAAATATCCATACCAAAAGTCCGATCGCCTACGGAGCAACCCGCCTCGCAGTCAGTGCAGTTAACACGGTGCAAATGGCAGTAGCAGAGTCTTACATCAACGGATTAGAAGTCCCAGATTCAGTATTGCGATCGCTTTTTGATACCTGTATGCCCGTCTTTTTTAAGCATTTCCCGTCCCTGCTTGCACCCTACGAATGGGTACTAACAGAAACAGACCATACTGCCGAAGGGCCACGGGATTTAATGAAAATTCAGTACGACTTGCCTCAAGCTATGCTGAATCCCATGTTAGGCGACGGCAAACTCATTTATCCTAAATACAGCATGGGGTTGTGGGAAAAAGGAGCCGCCAACCTTGAACAATCGCAAATTCAGATGATTGATGATGTGATTGAAAAGCTAGAGATTCAAGATGGTGACAATATTTTAGACTTTGGCTGCGGTTGGGGTTGTGTTCCTAATTACATTCTTTCCAAATTCCCCAATGTCACCTTTACTGGGATTAACCTCAGCCACCACCAATGCGAGTATATGCGTCAAAAGATGCAAGACCCCGAAAGCTACCTTAGTTCCGGTCGATTTACCTTATATGAAGGCGATTTGAACGACGCCAACTTCGAGACAAAATTTGACAAAATTCTCTCCATCGGAGTTTTTTGTCATGTAGGAAATTTAACGAAAGCTTTCCAAAAGCTCGCCTCTTTCCTGAAGGATAGCGGCAAAGTTTTCATTCATATCATCACAGTTCGCACTCCCAACAATATATCCAGCGTTTTCACCCACAAATACATTTTTCCCCACGGTCGTTACTGGAAATACGATGCAGTTCCCAGCCACAACAAAGACCTCAAAACCATAAAAAACTGGTATCTCAACGGATACAATTACTCCACAACTTTTGCTAACTGGCTGAAAAACTTTGACGATTCTCAGGCAATAGTCAAAGATTTAGACTACGGCATAGACTATGCCCAATTTCGCCGCATCTGGCGGTTTTACTTGATTTGGTTTGTGGCTAATTTCGCGAGTTGCGATGGTGAGTATAATGGCAACGGTCAATATTTAATGGTTCGTGCCTAACCGCTAATCAGTAGACCCAGCTCAAAAAACCGAACACCCCGAACCCCGACATCTCAAAGAAGTCGGGGTTATTGAGTGCGAGCTACTTATCGGGAGAATGAAACCTTTCAACCTAGATTTAGGGCGATCGACAAGTGTAGCCTTCTTTTTAGGAATTTTTCGGAGTTTAAAAAAATCCGGAATAAGATTATTTCTCGGTGAATAAGACCTCTATTAAGCGTGAGCCTGCACAATACTTTTTAAATTCCATCCTCGATCAGTAGTGATAAAGTCCGATATTTTACTACAAAAAGAGAGTTGATTTATACAATGGTAGACAATATGAAACCTTCTCTTCCTCAAGACGACCCGAACCAAGAACAGCGCAAAGATTCCTTGAATCGTCAGCAACAAGCTTATCAGTTTGACTATGAGAGTTTATCACCTTTGGCATTATTGAAAGATGTGCCCGCAGTCGAGAACTTTTCGAGCAAGTATCTTGCAGAACGGATATTAGCAACATCGGAACTTCCAGCAAACATGCTGGCAGCCGATTCGAGAACTTTTCTCGATCCTCTCGATGAACTCCAAGACTATGAAGACTTTTTTACTTGGCTGCCACTACCTGGAGTTGCCAAAATTTACCAAACGGATCGCTCTTTTGCAGAACAGCGCCTGTCTGGAGCAAACCCGATGGTGCTTCGCCTCTTAGATGCGAGCGATCCTCGGGCAGAAACACTGGCCAACCTCCCGACTTTACACCCATTAGTCGATCGGCGCCAAGAGTTGCAGGACAAAAACATTTACATTGCCGATTACACAGGTACTGACGAACACTATCGCGCGCCTGCTCTCGTTGGAGGCGGAACCTATGAAAAAGGCAGAAAATACTTGCCGAAACCACGGGCTTTTTTCGCTTGGCGGTGGACGGGAGTCCGCGATCGCGGTGAAATGACACCTATTGCCATTCAACTAGATCCGACGCCCGGTAGCCATGTCTATACCCCATTCGATCCTCCTATCGATTGGCTGTTTGCGAAACTCTGCGTGCAAGTAGCAGATGCCAATCACCATGAAATGAGCTCGCATTTAGGTCGAACTCATCTGGTGATGGAACCAATCGCGATCGTCACCGCCCGACAGTTGGCTAAAAATCACCCGCTGAGCCTGTTACTGAAACCGCACTTTCGCTTTATGTTGACCAACAACGATCTGGCGCGTTCTCACTTGATCGCTCCCGGTGGGCCCGTCGATGAATTGCTAGGCGGCACCTTGGCTGAGACAATGGAACTGACTAGAGAGGCGTGCAGTACATGGAGTCTGGATGAATTTGCCTTGCCCGCAGAACTGAAAAATCGGGGAATGGATGACCCCAATCAATTGCCTCACTATCCTTACCGAGATGATGGATTGTTGCTTTGGGATGCGATTGAAACCTTTGTATCGGGCTATCTGAAATTCTTTTACCCGACGGAGATCGCGATCGTACAAGATGTGGAACTACAAACCTGGGCCCAAGAATTAGCGTCTGATAATGGCGGTAAAGTCAAAGGAATGCCACAGCGCATAAACACAGTTGAACAATTAATTCAAATTGTCACAACTATAATTTTCACCTGCGGCCCGCAGCATTCAGCCGTCAATTTTCCCCAGTATGATTACATGAGTTTTGCAGCCAATATGCCCTTGGCTGCCTACCGGGACATTCCTAGAATTACTGCTTCGGGTACTCTAGAAGTGATTACGGAAAAGGATATTTTACGGTTACTTCCTCCGTACAAACGAGCGGCTGACCAACTGCAAATTCTGTTTATTTTGTCAGCTTATCGATATGATCGTTTGGGTTATTACGATAAATCTTTCCGAGAACTCTACCGGATGAGCTTCGACGAAGTTTTTGCGGGAACGCCGCTCCCACTTTTAGCCAGACAGTTCCAGCAAAATTTGAATATGGCAGAACAGAAGATTGATGCCAACAATCAAAAACGAGTAATTCCTTACATTGCTCTCAAGCCTTCGTTGGTACTAAATAGCATCAGTATGTAGGAGTGTATTTTTTGGGTTGGTGAGACGCCCAACCCCTACTCCCCCAAATAAAATTCATTGTTTGTGGAACAGGCCCCAAAGCCTGTTCTTAAGCATAATTAAAGATGTGGCTCCCATGCGAATCCTCAGCTTTGGTTGAGTCGATAGAAGGTATTATCCTTCGTACCTCTCAGTTAGATCCGGACGTGCTGGTTTCCCCGCATCCGGC